>JAZUEG010000122.1:0-5211 GCA_045640025.1 Bacteroidales bacterium | reverse complement strand
CATATAGTTGGCGTATGCTGGCTCTGGCACAATGATCTCGTCGCCTGGATTCAGACAACTCATAAACGCGAACAGCACCGCCTCACTGCCACCGCTCGTGATGATAATCTCGTCGGCGTTCAGCTTTATCTGATAGCGCTCGTAATAGTTTACGAGAGCCTGACGCAATGACCTGTAACCCTGCGACGGGCTGTATTCCAATATCTTGCGGTCGATATGGGCAAGACAGTCGAGAGCCTTCTGTGGAGTTGGCAAATCGGGCTGACCGATATTGAGATGGTATATCTTAACGCCACGGTCCTTGGCCGCGTAGGCCAATGGAGCGAGCTTGCGGATAGGAGACTGTGGCATCTCGATACCGCGCTGGGATATCTGTAATGAATTAGCAGAATTCATTTCTTGTTCTTCGTTCATAATATGCTTTAAAATTTTGCAAATGTAGGAAATTAGCGTTAATGCACCAAATTTTTTTTCTACACCCTAAACCCAGCCACGGTTACGTCGTCTATCTGCTCGTTTTCGCCACGCCACTCGTGGAAATGCTTCTCCAGAAAATTGCAGAAATCGGCCATTGGCTCGGTGTGGTGATCCAGCAGAAGCTTCAGCAGACGGCGATTGGAGTATTTGTGGTTGTCGTCGCCACCAAACTGGGAGGCAAAACCATCGCTCATCATGTATAGGCAGTCGCCCTTTTTCAGCTGAAAATACTGACTCACAAAAGGACGCTCCATAATGTATTCGCCTATGGGACAGCGTGATGCCTTGATCTCGGAAAGCTCGCCGTCGCGGATGAAAACAAGATTGTTGTACGCACCGGCAAAATCGAGCATCATCGTGGATCTGTCGATTACTATCATCGAAATATCCATGCCATCCTGCATCTTGCTCTTGCTGTTCACACGCATCATGTACTTGATTCTTGCCCTCAGCTCCTCGAGAATATCGCCCGATTTCCTGAGACCGCGTGATGCAATGTCCTGAAGTATAGAGGTTCCCAACATTGTGAGCATTGCGCCAGGCACACCGTGACCAGTGCAGTCGGCCACCACGAGCATCTCGTAATTGTCGTCGGTGTATCGCCAGAAAAAGTCACCGCTCACAATGTCGCGCGGAATGTATAGCAGGAACTTGTCACTGAAAACCTCGCCGAAATTCTCCTGCATGGGCTGTATGGCCATCTGGAACGCGTGGGCATATCTCAGGCTGTATTCAGTCGATTTGCGTTTCTGGCTCAGCTCCTTGTTCATGGACCTGATATGACGGTTTTTCATCACCATCTGCATGAAGAAATATCCGCTTCCGAGCAATGCCACAATGGCGAACACAAGCATAATTACGGAAACCATGCGGTTGAATTTCTCGGACCTGTAGTCCTTGTTGTTCTGCTGATACGCATCGGAAAATTGAATAGTCATCAACTGCTCGGAGAGTTGCTGATTGTAGAGCGTATCGCAGATACTTACGAAATCGCTGGAAATCTTGGATGCGCTCTCATAGTCGTTTTTGGCTATATAGATGGAATTCAGAAGTTTGCAAGTGTTCTCTATCTTCTGAACATCATAGCAGAAATTGCTATGCTCAAGAGCCTGCAGACCGGTATATTCGGCCGAATCGAGCATACCAGTCCTATAATAAATCTGAGCCAGTTTGTACCAAAGCCTTGAGCTGAAATCGTGCCAGTTGCTGAGCTGTTCATTGTCGAAATTCATGTACATCATGGCCTTGGCGTTGTCGAAATCGCCCATCTCCACATAGATATCGGCCATGTGCCACAGCGGAAGAAGTCCCTCGCTGTCGTGCTTGGATAATATTCTGGTGCGTATCTGATAAGACTCCTTCAGGTAACCGAGAGCCAGCTCCGACTTGCCACGCTGATGCATCAGCAGGCCGAGATTCAGGTAGGCATTGCTGATGGCAAGCGAATCGTCGCAGGCCTTGGCCACTATGAAGGCCGAATCGTTCATCACCTTGGCATGGTCGAAATCGCCTAGGTTGATATTAATGCGCGCGATATTGTTGTAGCACTGGGCCACCTGATGCTGATTTTTGAATTTCTGGGCCAGACGCAGGGCCTGCTCATAATGGTCAGCCGACTCATTTAGCATCTTGGCAAACCTTTCGTTGAGCGCCAGCAGATTGCGCGATTCCACCATGTAATACTCGTTGCCAAAATCTTCTGACGCGTCCATGGCCTGAAGCGCGTAGCGGATGCCTATGATGGGATTGCTGAAACGCGCAAGATACGACAGCTCGGCATACACACGTGGAAGCGCCGTATCAGGCACCTGGCTCAATGTGGCCTCCAGACTATCGATGGCGCGCAATACGGACTGGCCACCAGCCTGATGGCAAATCATCATCAACGGCATCAGTAATATAATAATGTATCTCATCATTGCTCCTTGTAGTTTTGGTTAAAAATTCCGCCAGCTATCAGGATATCGTGGTCCTGATCCGCCTCGCCTCTCCATTGTTTCAGGAATTTCTTCAACATGAATCGCTGGTCATCCACAGGCAGGGTGTAAATCTCAAGAAGATAATTGTACAAACGTTCACGCGAGAGCTCCTCGCCTGCCTTGTTTTTCTGAAGATAAAAACCATCGGTCATCATGTAAACAAAGTCGTTTTCCTGAAGCTCCAGCTCCGAGGTCACAAAATCCTGATCATAGAATGTGTTGCTATCCACGTTTTCCTGAATGCGGATAAGCTCGCCGTTGCGGATTACAAGCAGTGGCTGTTTGACCCCTGAATAATAAATCTTGTTTGTAGCAAGGTCGGTTACCAGGAGGCTAACGTCCACACCAACAGCATTTTGTGACGAAAGGCTCAGCCTGTGCATCACCTGCCTTACCTTGATGCGCATCAGCTCCAGGATTATGGCGGGATCATTGTCGCACCCTGCTATCTCGTGGAGTATGGATGAGCCTAACATGCACATAAATGCGCCAGGCACACCGCTGACTCCCCAATCTGTTACAGCCAGCATCTCCACACTGCCAATCTTGTGGGTCCAGTAGAAAGTACCGCTGATATGTCTCTTGGGCCTCAGCAAAATAAACTTCTCGGTGATATTGGTGCCCATGCCCTCAAAATTGGGGAATACAGCCTGCTGAATCTTCTTGGCATATTCTATACTCTTCTCTATCTGGAAGTTATAGTCCATAAGGCTACGGTTGATTTCAGCAATCTCCTGACGCTTGCGCTTTAGCCTCCACGCAAAGAAAACACCGCCCACCACGATTACCAAAATAATGATGGCCAAAAGGACAAAGCTCTTGGTACGCTGTTTTTCCAGCCTGATATCCTGCTGTTGGTCAAGGATTTCCTTCTGATACTGGAGGTCGTAGATCTTGCCCGATACGTTTCTGAACTTGATGGAATCCTGATAGAGAATCTGCATCATAAAGGCATCATTGGCCGACTTATAATCCTGATGATTAGCGTAGAAATTTCCCAAAACGCCGTAAGCATCAGCCAATACAAGCCTGTCGCGGTATCTCCTGGCCACCGATATAGCCTTTTGGGCGCAATACAGCACCGAGTCGGGCTTGTCCTCGTCGATATAGATATGGGCGAGGTTTACATTGCAGGCCGCCGACATATCGGAAACCATGGTATCCACCATCATATCACTGAGTGCGTAATAATATTTGGCCTCCTGATACGATTTCTTGCTGAAATATACATTGCCCAAATCCCTGTAACTTGATGATATATTGATGGAATCGATGGGAGGTTTCTGTCGTATCGTTAGAGCCTTGCTGAAATAATAGATAGAAGTGTCGTATTCGCGGTTTTCCAGTTTCATCCATCCGATATTGGAATACACAAACTGGCGGATATAGTCGTCGTCGAGAATCTCGGTCTCTCTCCTGGCATCCTGCAGATAATTATTTGCCATATCGTAATTCTTGAGCAGGATAAAGATGAGACCTATATTGTTGTTGGCCCATGCCACCTCGTCGTCTATGCCGTGCTCCTTGGCCACGTCCATCTGATAATTGTAATACTCGATGGCATTATCGTAGCTACCTATACGGCTGTACGCGATGCCTATGAAGCTGTAAGCCATACACATAACCTTGTAGTCGCTGGTCTTGATGGCCAGGTCGAGTCCCTTCCTGAGAAAATTGATGGCATCCACAGGCTTAATGTAGGCGATGCTTCGGCCCGCCTCCATATACAATGAATCGGCCTCCTCGTCAGCCGAAGTCTTCGCCAAATTCAGAAGGCTGTCGGTACGTGGTCCGAAACTTTTCTGCGCGTCAGCTACATAACCGACACACAATAAAATAGCCAAAAATAAAATCCTAAACACGACTGAAATAATTAAGTAATTTTCGTAAAAATGTGTAATATTTCCGAAATATTATCAAAAACTATTCCCAAACAAAACAAAAAATCCGATTTATAAAAAAAAACGGTATCCGTAGATAAACATTTTGATTTCATAAATCGGATTTTGGAACAATAATAAAGAAAGTTATTTGTAGCACTCAAAGATGCCGTCCACCTTTTCGGAATCCATCTTTTTTGTCATGAGGCTAACGACCCAGACAACTGCGAAACCGCCCACCATGGCTATCGCGCCACAGTTGATAGGCGACATTGGATTGCCCAAAAGCATATTGATAACGGTGATGCCCACGCCCCAGACGAAGCAGGCCCAAACCGAAGCCGTTGTAACGCCCTTCCAGTACAATCCCAGCATGAATGGAGCAAGGAAAGCACCAGCCAACGCACCCCACGATATTCCCATCAGCTGGGCAATAAATGTAGGCTTGGTGAAGGCGATTATCAGCGATACCACGATGAAGAACACTATCAATGAGCGCATTACAATCACCTTCTTGTTCTCATCAACGTCGGCCTTGTCGCGGTAGATAAGGTCGAGAGTCATGGTAGAGCTTGAGGTCAGCACCAGGGAAGCTAATGTGGACATAGATGCCGAGAGCACCAGCAATACCACCAAGGCAATCAGCCAGTTGTCGAGATTGCTGAGCATCGACGGAATTATGGAATCGAAATCGAGTTTGCCATTAGTTCCCATGGGAGGAGTGCCGAACAGACGGCCAAAACCGCCGAGGAAGTAGCAACCTCCAGCCACGATAAAGGCGAAAATTGTCGAGATTATGGTTCCACGCTTGATGGCGCTCTCGTCGGTGATTGAATAGAACTTGCCCACCATCTGAGGAAGTCCCCATGTGCCGA
>JAZUEG010000121.1:0-1838 GCA_045640025.1 Bacteroidales bacterium | reverse complement strand
GAACGACATGGCTACGATCCACCTTCTCAATGTAAAATCGCTGAAGGCCAATCCCATACTCTGCTCCATAATAGGCAACGATGTGCACGGCAACAGCTTCATGGGCCTCATGGAGCGCGACGGCCTCTGTACTCAGGGAATTGTGAGGTCGGCCGACCGCATTACCACCATCAAGCACAGGGTGATAAGCGGCGGACAGCATCTTCTCCGCATCGACGAGGAGGAGACTTCGCCCGTAAGTCAGGCACTGTCGGAGGTGCTTTTCCAGAGAATCTGCGCATTAGCTGATACCATGAATATATCAGCTGTAATCTTCGAGGACTACGACAAGGGCGTAATCACTCCATGGCTGATAGACAGCGTTGTGCAGCTGGCCAGGGAGCGCAATATCCCCGTGCTGGTGGACCCCAAGAAACGCAACTTCCTGCATTACAAGAATGTGGATGTATTCAAGCCCAACTTCAAGGAACTCTGCGAGGGCGTGGGCGTAAGCATCGGCAAGACGGATTTCGACGGCCTCTTTGATGCGGAGCGCCGCCTGAGGGAGCGCCTGGGCCATAAGTATGGTTTCATCACGCTATCGGAGCACGGAATTTTCCTCTCGGACGGCAGCGGATACCGGCGTTTCCCTTCCATGATACGCGAGGTAACAGATGTGTCTGGCGCGGGCGATACCGTGATAGCCACGGTGAGCGTATGCATGGCCGCCGGAATGGATATTCTGCAGGCATCCAAGATTGCCAATGTGGCCGCCGGACTGGTATGCGAGAGGGTGGGAGTGGTGCCTGTGGATTACGACGCGCTGCTCTCTGTTCTTAATAATATGGATTTCTGATGATTCAACGACTTTCGGAGGTCAACGACCTTAACAATCTGGAATTTGAAGCCGCTCATATTACCGAGGGATTCATCACGGGACTTCATAAGAGCCCCTTTCACGGTTTCTCGTCGGAATTCAATGAGCACCGCCTATATAATAAAGGTGAGTCTACCCGCCATATCGACTGGAAACTGTATGCCCGCACCGAGAAGCTTTTTGTGAAACGCTATGAGGACGAGAGCAATCTCAGGTGCCATATAGTGATAGATACATCTATGAGCATGCGATATCCCAAGGACGCCAAGTACAATAAGCTGGATTTTTCGGCGGTGTGCGCGGCGGCCTGCATCAATCTCCTGCGCAAGCAGAGGGATGCCGTGTCGCTCACTTTTTTCGACAGGAATGTGGATTTTGCATCGGAGGCCAAGGTGAGCGCCACCCATGCCAAGATGCTCTTCAGCAAGCTCGACGAATTGCTGCGCTCCAGCCGTGATGTGGTGCAGGAGTCAGCTGATGGCTCTATAGCCAGATGCCTCCATCAGATAGCCGAGAGCATCCACAGGCGCAGCATGGTTCTCATATTCAGCGATATGATGGATACCGGCAGCGAGGAGGAGCTTTTCTCGGCGCTTCAGCACCTGAGGCACGCCAAGCACGATGTGGTTCTTTTTCATGTAACGGACCATGCCACCGAGCTCAACTTCGATTTCGAAAACCGCCCATACAAGTTTGTGGATATGGAGACCGGCGAGCAGATAGCGCTCAATCCGCTGGAATACAAGGAGATCTACCGGAACCTCTCCAGCGAGTTCTGCAACAGGCTGAGCGCGCGATGCGGCACTTTCGGCATGGACTACGTGGAGGCCGATGTAGCCAAGACTTTCAAGGAAATTCTCGCACCTTATTTAATAAGGAGGGCGGTGATAAATTAAAAAAAAAATGGGGGCTGACCATAGGTCATCCTCCATTTTTTTTTGTATCTTACAGTCTTGGACAGGCGATTATGCCGTGGCGCTGT
>JAZUEG010000120.1:0-14313 GCA_045640025.1 Bacteroidales bacterium | reverse complement strand
TTTGTACGGTGCAAATATACAAAATTTGTAATAAACAGACGGTATAATTCCGAAAAAATTGTAATAAATCGACGGTTAAATTTCTGAATTTTTGTAATAAAAAGACGGTATAATTTCGGAAAATTTGTAATAAAAAGACGGTAAAATGGGAGTTTTGGGTAAAAATCAGAGTCTATTTTTGTCCAAATGTGTGGTAAAAAGAATAGATTTGGACAAAAACAAGCCTATTTTTGTCCAAATGTGGGGTAAAAAGCATAGATTTGGACAAAAATAGCTTTTCTTTTTTGGTGTTTTGAGAATTCGTTTTCGCAATTCCGCCCCCGTTTTTGTATATTCACGTATTTGTATGGTTGCGTTTTCGTATGGTTGCGCCCCCGTTCCGTATGTTATCGTAGGGTTAAAACCCTACGCTGTGCGAGTTACGCCCCGTTGGGGCTAGGTTGTGGCGTTTCGATTTGTACGGAAACAACGGAACCCCAACGGGGTGACATTTGCACAGCACAGGGTTTCAACCCTGTGAAACTGTGAAACGATGGGATGTGTAATAAATTGTGAAAAGGGTTCACCCCTCCTTCTCCAGCACGCATCCCTTGAAATGGAATTCCTCCTCGGCCTTTTCTCTTGTCATACAGTAATATACGGCGGTGCCTTTGGAGCAGATTGTGCCAGCGTTGTTGATGATCTCGCCCTCTATGTAGACGAAGTTGCGGACCTGTTTGGCGATGCGTCCGCGGATGGTGAGCTCACCGTCGATGGTGGTGACGGGTTTCAGGAATTGCATCTCAAGTTTGGAGGTTACGCCCGTGGTCTGAAGTTTGCGACTTACCACCCAGCCTGCCACCTCGTCGATGAGAAGACTCTGAATTCCACCGTGAAGAGTATTCACCCAGCCCTGATGGTTTTGAGTTGGATTCCAGTAAGTTACGATATCGTCGCCGTCCTCATAAAAATCCAGATGAAGACCAATCGGATTGTTGGGACTGCACGCAATGCAGTTGTACTTGTCCTTGTCGAGCCAAGGATTCTTGATTTTGTCCATTTTTATATCATTTTTGATTTTTAATTTTCGATTTTTGATTCTCTCATCTTTACACTTTCAACTTTCCACTCTAAAATTTTTTTGCAAATATACAAAATTAGTTTTACCTTTGGCGCTTGTCTGACGAAAATATCGCACAGAAATAGCAACCGTTTTATTAATTATTAAATTGGAGGGATCATGAAAAGAGAAAAACTCAACATTGTAAACGCTATCGAATTTGTTGGTAATTACTTCGAGGCCGATGAGCCCGATGAATCTCAGAAAAACAAACTCAATCGCTGTATCAAATTCATAACCAAGGAGTTGGAAATCAACGAATGGCAGGCTATGTTTGTGGTATCCGTAATCC
Organism: Bacteroidales bacterium; assembly: GCA_045640025.1. Taxonomy (GTDB): domain Bacteria; phylum Bacteroidota; class Bacteroidia; order Bacteroidales; family UBA3824; genus UBA3824. Next base: position 12,922 of record JAZUEG010000120.1, on the reverse strand, counting down.
ACGAGGCCTGGGACGGATATTCCACACCGTCAAATATCGCCGAGTTCATGCACTGCTCGCCACTCCGAATGGCCCAGCGCAAGGCTGATATTGAGCAACTTCTAAAACTCAGAATGGTACGTTACAGCAAACAGCGCGATACCTACAGCGTAAACCACGAGTTCATGGAGGCCGTGGCTCAGGGCAAGAAGTATGAGCCTAACGACGTGAAGGCCAACCTCACTTTCGAGGAACTCTGGAAGTCAATCCTCAGTCTCATAAAGGCTTACCTCGTCAACATGGACGATCAGGAACTCTTTGTGGATAACGTGGAGCAACTCTGTCAGTTGAATCCGCAGTTGACATTCTGCACCGAGTTTCTCAAGTTGCAGAAAAAACTTATGGTAGAGATTGTTTCGCTCGACAACAATCTCGATCAGGTGGTGGTATTCCTGCTGATTTGCAATAAGTTGATCAACCGAAACTCCTACCTTGAGGTGGAGGCCCTTGAGGAGCTTTTCGACGAGAGCGATTACAATTTCTTCTGCAAGAGGCTGAAACTTGGCATGATGCCACTCTTACAGGAAAGCCTTATCCAGTTCGCGTTTTCGGAGGGAGAGGCCGACACCTCGCGTCTCATGCTCAGCGACACAGCCGTAAAGCGTTTTCTGCCAGGCTATTCCAATTACGTTAGTGGCGATGAGAAACGCAGTTATGCCAAACTTACCGCTGACGAGATCGCCGAGAAGCAACTCTTCTACAACGAGAAGGAAGCCAAGGACATAACCCAACTTGCCGACCTCCTGAAGCAGGAGAATTACAAGGAAATCCATCAGCGAATGGTTGACAACAACTTCCGCTCGGGATTCACAGCCCTCTTCTACGGCACCCCTGGAACGGGAAAAACCGAGACTGTGCTCCAACTGGCCAAGCAGACTGGGCGAAACATATTTCATGTAAACTTTGCCGAACTAAAATCAATGTGGGTGGGCGAGAGCGAGAAAAACGTCAAGAATCTTTTCGCGACATACCGTAGCGACGTGAAAACCAGCGACTTGTGTCCGATACTCCTCTTCAACGAGGCCGATGGAATCATTGGCTCGCGCATGAAGGGAGGCTCGATGCGCGCCGTCGATAAGATGGAAAACACCATCCAGAACATAATCCTTCAGGAGATGGAGACCCTCGACGGCATTATGATAGCCACCACAAACCTCACCCAGAATATCGACAAGGCCTTCGACAGGCGCTTCCTCTACCGCGTTAAGTTCGAGAAGCCTGCCTACGAGTCGCGCGTCAAAATCTGGAAATCCATGGTGAAGGACCTTGCCGACGGCGACGCCGAGAAACTCGCCAAGGAGTTCGAAGTGTCTGGCGGTCAGATAGAAAACGTTACCCGACGCAACTTCATCAACCACCTTCTCTACGGCACCGCCCTCAACGACTACAACACCCTCGCCGACCTCTGCAAGAGCGAGACCACCGATTCCAGGGCCGAGAAACGATTGGGATTTTAATTAACAATTAACAATTAATAATTAATAATTGGCCTTCATTGTTAATTATTAATTGTTCATTATTAATTGTTCATTATTAATTGTTAATTATTAATTGGAAACACTCCGAGCCACCACCCATCCCGTGGTCCAGCAGTTTTGTAGATTGAAGCCTCCCGTCACGGCGTCCACGTCGAGAAATTCACCTGTAAAATAAAGGTTGGGAACCACCTTTGATTCAAGGGTTTTGGAGCTAATGGCGTTTAGAGATACGCCTCCGCAGGTTACGAATTCCTCGCCCATCTGACCTCTGCCTGACACATGATAGAGGTCGGCGCAGAGAGTGATTACGAGTTTCGTGATATTCTTTTTGCCAAGTTCGCAGTACTTGCGGGTCGGGTCAATCTCGGCGCGCATCAGCAGAAATTCCCATAGCCTTTGCGTAAACTCCCTCGGATGCGCCGAGGCTATGTTTTTTTTCAGGTTGTCTGATATCAGCGACTCCACCGCCTTCCTCGTCTCCTCCTCATTGATATTCAGCCAGTTGATGATGATATCACATTTGTAGTTAGTCTCAGCCAGATACCTCGACGCATACGACGACAACTTGAGAATCGCGGGGCCCGAGAATCCGAAATGGGTAATCTGCGTAGGACCCTCGGCCCTGAATTTGGTGCCAGGAATCATCACCGAGGTGTTCCTGACCGCCGCGCCCATCAGGTCCGTAAGCGGATTGCTCTTCACCTTCATATTAAACAGCGACGGCACACCCTCAATCACCTCCACGCCAATCGCCCTAAGACTCTCGCTGAGAGGCGATTTAATGTGTCCTCCAGCCGATACCACCACGGCATCGTACTCATCGCTCGCCATGTTTTTGTCGGAGAATTTCAGCATGAATTTTTTATCAGCTAATGGCAAAATCTCTGTAACCTTCCTTCCCGTAAAGAGCCATACTCCGTGGCGGTTCATCATGGAAACCAGACGGTTGCAAACGTCCACCGCACTGTTCGATTTCGGAAACAGACGGTTGTCGTCCTGGGTGAAAAGTTCTATTCCGCGCTTCTCAAACCATTCTATCGCGTCGTTAGGGCCAAACTCATGAAAGAGTTTTTTCAGCAGATTGTGACCCCTCGGGTATATCAGTTGAAGGTTGCTGACGGCCTCAAAATTGTTGGTGATATTGCATCGGCCCGCGCCCGTGATGGCGAGTTTCTGCAACGGCTTAAGCCCCGACTCAAAAACCGTGACCTCCGCCTTCGGATTCATCTCCATTATGTTGATGGCGCAGAAACAGCCCGACGCTCCTCCGCCAATGATTGCGATTTTCTTCATCCTATAAAATTTTGCCCCAAAAGTATTAATTTTTTTGCGGTTGAGGAAACTTTTCTTAAATTTGGAAGTCTAAATAATAAAATGTGTCGCCACGGCGTTATACATTAATCGAAATTTTCAAAAACACTGATGATTACACAGAAACATATCACAATAGAGGGCAAGCGCAGAGGTTTTCATCTGATAACCTCGCAGATACTCAATGAGTTGGGCAAACTGCCTGACTGCGGACTCCTCAATCTCTTTGTAAAACACACCTCGTGCGGACTCTCCATCAACGAGAACGCCGACCCCGACGTGCGCCACGATATGGAGACCCTGGCCAACCGCATGGCGCCAGAGGCCGATCCCGCTTATTATCACACACTTGAGGGCGACGACGACATGCCTGCCCATTTCAAGAGTTCGGTGATGGGCGTGTCCCTCACGATCCCCATATCCAACGGACGACTCGACCTCGGCACATGGCAGGGAATATACTTCTGCGAGTTCCGCAATTACGGTGGCAGTAGAAAGATAACAGCAACTATATATTCGTAAATTACTAAAAATCAGAGATTATACAAAATGGAAAAACTTGGTTTGCACAATCACTATAGCGTACGCAAATACTCCCGCCGAATCGTTGAGGAGTCGATAATAAAGGATATTCTTGAGGCCTCCATCCGCGCCTCCAACACTGGCAACATGCAGTTGTACAGCATCGTGCTGAGCACCCAGCCCAAAATCAAGGAGGAACTCCTGCCACTGCACTTCAGTCAGAAAATGGTGGTTGACGCGCCTCTCGTGTTCACATTCTGCGCCGATATCAACAGGTTCAGCAAATGGTGCGAACTTCGTGGCACCAAGCCATGCTACGACAATTTCCTCTGGTTCTCAACTGCCCCCACCGACACAGTTTTGGCCGCTGAGAACGCCGCCGTGGCCGCCGAGGCCCACGGTCTTGGAATCTGTTTCCTGGGCACCACAATGTACAATGCCGAGGAGATAGCCGAGGCTCTCAACCTTCCCAAAGGTGTTGTTCCAGTGGTTACCATGGTTGCGGGCTATCCCGAGAGCATCCCTGCCGTGCCAACCCTTACAGAGCGTCTGCCATTGGATGCCGTTGTACATTTCGAGAAATACCACGACTACACCGATTCCAAGATCAACGAGTATTTCTCCGAGATCGAGAACCTCGACAAGATGAAGGCCTTCGTAGCCGAAAACAACCTCCAGAACCTCGCCGAGGTCTTCACCCAGGTACGCTACACCGAGAAAGACGGCGCAGTATTCTCCAAGAAATATCTCGATTTCGTGAAAAAGAGTTTCAGGATGGAATAAATAAAATATAACGGCGGAATCGTTGATGCGGTTCCGCCGTTTTTGTTTGTTATTGTCTCAAAAGCCATTTCCATACGGGAACTACCTCGATAGTTTTGCCGTTGCCGATGGTGATTGTATTCTCCTCGTCGTAGGTTATCAGCATCATTCTGTCCATCGGAAATACCTTGTCGAGTTTCTCAAGAGCGCCAATCTCGCGTTTGTACGTCTCATCGTTGTCGATTGAATATGAGACCTGTATTCCAAGTTTTTCTTCAGGCACATAGAAATCAACCTCGATATTTTTGTTGTAATAATACAACTTGTCTTCGTATTTCTTGTATAGGTTGATGGCGCATATATTCTCCAATAGTGAGGTGTTGGCATCCATCAGAAATATATTCAACAATCCGTTGTCGGTGAAGTAATGCTTCTTTACAGATTCTCTTTCAGCAAATTGCGATGCGAAATTGTTGATAGTGAAAATCATGCAGGCATCCTTGGCGAATCCTACGTAATCTATGATTGTTGCCGTTGTAGTAGAGGTATTTGCACTTTTAATCATATTGGCAAGCCTGTTGTAGGCAACAGGTTGTTTTACGTTTTCGGCAAGTCGTTTTAATGCGAGTCGCATTGCGGTCTCGTTTTTCACGCTGTTTCTCAAAACCACGTCGCCGAGAAGGATTTTCTCGTAAAGTCCATTCAGCCAATGTCTTTTGTTGTTGTACATTAGCAATTCGGGAAAGCCACCCCATACGAAATAGTCGTTGAAAGCCAGACGGATTTCGTTTCTTTTGGAACCGTATTCCCAGTTGTCGGTCAGCTTGATGCCCTTTGCGCCAAGATATTCCCTGAAAGAGTATGGATACACCATCTCCTCGAAATACCTGCCGCCAAGTGTTGTTGAAATATCACGGCTAAGCATTTTGGCATTGCTTCCTGTGATGAAAACCAAATATTTCTGATTTGCCAGTCTGCGTGCGAAATGCTCCCAGCCTTCAATGTTCTGAATTTCATCGAAGAAGAAGATTGGTTTCCCCTTGAAATTTGATGAGTATGCCTGTAATATCAAGTCGAAATCCTCCGCTTTCATTCCCAGAAGCCTTTCATCATCGAAATTCACGTAAACAAACTCTGTTATTGAGTGTTTTTTCTTCAGGAGTTGTTTGGCTCGCTGATACAGGAGATATGATTTGCCTGCCTGACGCACGCCTACAAGCACGTATTTGCCAACCTCTTCAAACTCATGTTCCCGCTCAAAGAGTTCTACGTTCGCAATCTCTTCCTGACCTTCTATTATTATGTTGAGAAATGTTTCTTTGTTCATTTGGATAGTGATTTTGCTTGCAAATATACAAATTTATTTACTGCTGCAAAATAAAATCAACCTTTTTTATTTACTGCCACAAAATAAAATCAACCTTTTTTATTTACTGCCGCAAAATAAAATCAGCCTTTTTTATTTACTGCCGCAATATAAAATCGCCCATTTTTATTTACTGCCGCAATATAAAATCACTTCTCCCGTGCCAAGTTGATACTTCCTTTCTCGTTGAAAATCTTGCCGTTATGCTCAAATTGTGCTGTGTAGAAATATGTATCTGGACTGCAATTTCTGCCGTCCCATTCGAAGGCTGGGTCTGTTGCTGAGAAAACCTTCTTGCCATGGCGGTTGAAAATGCAGATTTGGAAGTTGTCGGGCCTGATGGTGTAGTTAATGTGGTATCGGTCGTTGAGGCCGTCGCCGTTTGGGGTGAAGATATTGGGAAATTCAATCGCAAATTCCAATGGCTGAGGCGGTTCGGGTTCTGTTGGGGCTTCGGGAATTTCAGGATCTTCGGGGTCGTTGGGCTTTGGCTCTTCGGGCTCCGATTTCTTGATGACCACGATATCTATCTGCGCGAAATCGCCGATGCAGTTGGCCTCGTTTTTCTCGCAGACCATCACGGAATATTCGCCAGCCTCGGGGTAGGAGAGGGTGATGGTGTTTCCGCTCTGGCTCTTGATTTCGGCGCCGTTGGTTTTCCATATCAGCTCCGATCCTGCTGATGCCTCCTCCACAACGTAACTCACAATGTCGTTCACGTAGATGGTATCGGCGTTGTCGGCCATGGCGCTGATGCTGGCGAAAATGAATATTATTGCGATGAATGGTTTCATGGTTCTCAATTGTTAATCCTTATCACCAGCGTTTTCATTTCCTTGCCGATGATGGCCTCGGTGTTTTTTGATGGCTCTACGGAGCAGGTGGCGTCGGTTACTTTTTTTAGAATGTATTTGCCGGGGATGTTGGGCATTGTGTAGGTTTTCGTGCTGATGTTGCTTATATTCTTGGGTTCGCCGTCCAATGTGTATTCCACGCTGAATGGTGCCGTGCCTGTGAGTTCGATTTTCAGTGGTTCGCCGTAACAGTTTTGGGCGTTGTCGAATTCGGCTGTGGGGCCGTTGGTTACTTGCACTAAGATTTTTGAGACTGGGCCTGTGCATCCGGCCTCGTCCTGCTCGTAAACCAAGAGCTCAAACATTCCGAAGTCCAGCCATTTTATTGTTTTTCTGTCGCCGTTGTCGCTCTCGCTTACGTTTTGGGCATTGCCCATTGCGAGCGATGTTACACCCCAGATGTATTTGGAGCCGTCAGTTGGGTTTTCTATCGAGTAGTCCACCACTTGGCCGCGGCAAACCGTCTGGTCAGGGTCAGCTGGCTGAGCTTTCGATATCAAGCTGCAAAGCATCAGCAATATAATGAGAATGTTTTTCATATTTTTGAGATTTTTGGCAATTTGCAAATGTAGAAAAAATATTCGGTTTTGTATTGTAAAAATCGGACATTTTTTTGCTGATGCTTGCTTATCTCGTGAAAATATCAGATATTTGCCGAAATTTTGGTTCGTTATGAGATACATTTTCATTTTGTTTCTGATGTCTGCGTCACTTCTGGCAAGCGCTCAGAAGGAGGATTACGTATGGATTTTTGGCGGCAACAAGATCGATTTCAACAACAATCCGCCAACAGTAACCGCCTTGGGTGATTTCTTCAAGACCGACAGGAATATCTCCACCGTATCGGACAGCAAGGGAAATCTCTGCTATTGGTGCAGCGGCAAGGATTTCTACAACCGACACAATGAGGTGATTTTCAGCACACAAGTGGTGTCGCATGGCTATTGTCTGGAGACTCTCTCAATAGTGCCTTTCCCAGCCAGCGACCAGATGTTTCTCTTTACCTACATTGACCGGCGCAACAACAAGGTACGTTTCGCGCTTATAGACGGCCGCAACGATTTGGACCATCCTGATTGTAATGATAATTATTTCGCTTTGCCTTACGATTATTCCTCTGGTGACGGAATGCCGGTATTCATTCAGAAACGCAACTCACGCGATATGTGGATGCTTCACGATTATGAGGGCGAGGTAACGGTGTATCTTATCAGCGAGAGCGGTTTCGAGAAAAAGAATACGTATCAGCGCCCCGATATGGGCAATTGGGAAGACACTCAGCCTTGGCAGGCGTATTTCGTAAACAACGACAACAGCAAGTTTCTCTGCGACATTATTTGCGATTGGAACAATCCAAGGTATCAGTACGTTGAGTTTGACAACGCCACTGGCGAGATCCAAAAGATGACTATAATAGAGACGAGCGACTACGTTGTGTTTTGTCAGTTTACCCCCAATGGCAAATATATGTATTACACACTTTCCTCGTCCGACGAAAGTAAGAGCAAAAGAATCTACCGCTGTCCCGCAAGCCGTATCGACGGCACGAGCGCATCGCTCAGAAGGTATTCTGAGTACGTATGTGAGGCTCCCGATTATATCTGGGATATCAAATTAGCGCCCGATGGCAATATCTATTTTATATATGCCAATTGCGAATCTCTGGGCGTTATAAAGAATCCCGACGATTATGCGCCCGTTATCGACTATAATTATCTTCCACTGGCTCAGCCCTTTCCAAAGCAGGATATGGTTATGGTTTTCACGCATACCTATCATCACAGCCTCGATATCATCTGCAAGACCAGCTGCACGATGGCCACTCTCCAGTGCGTGGAAGATGGCGTAAAAACCTACGAATGGGATTTCGGCGATGGCAGCGCCAAGAGCAGCGAGCCCGAGCCCAGCCACAATTATCCCGATTTCGGCGATTACACTGTAAAGCTCCGCATCACATATTCCGACGATTCGCACCGCGACATTACGCAGAAAATCAATGTGGCGAACAACATGAAAGCTCCGGCGGTGAAATGGAAGGTAAAAGATTGATGGAATTTAATAACGTCGCTTCGCTCAAAATTTTTCAAAAATCTTTTTTATCATTTTATATTTTGCCCGAAATCTGGGGCGAAAATCTTTCAAAAATCTCTTTGCACCTTCGGTGCCTGGAAGGCACTACTATTATTAGCCGTGTACGGACACAAAAAAAAGAGAGTCCTGTAAGGAACTCTCTTTAAAACCAAAAATTAACCTAAAACAAACTAATTAACCTAACAAAACTATGAAAATAATTAATTATTATCATATCTGGTATTTCAGTTGAAAAGATAAACATTAAAGCTTTTGAGTATTCGGTTGTTTTAAAAAAGGAGCGGGTGTATCTCTACGGCCGCTCCAATACAAATAACAACCTAAAATCAAACTATTAACTCAAAAAATTTTAACATTTATAATTATTAATCAACATGAAATGTTTTATCTCTTTTGATACCACAAATTTACGGTGGATTTTCAAACTCTCCAAATTTTTTTGAATGTTTTTTTATTGTTAAGTAATAATTTAACATTAAATTAACATTGAAAACTTTTACTCAAGCCATGCGCCGATGAGCGCGAAGTTGAAATTGTCCGTACTCATTGGCGTAACTATCTGGAACACTTCTATTTGTGAAATATCAAACTCATGATTGCCGTCGGGAACAAATTCCTGACTCAAAAACGATGGATAGATCGCATTTGTGAATACGGTATTGCTCAATTTCAGCGATTTAAGGTCAATCTCCACAATTTCCTGGTCTTTCGCGATATCGCAGGTGGCCAGATGCGTGAATCCCATGCTGTCGGTGAATCCGATTTTCAGCGTCATTTCCCTTATCGGGGAAAATTTCACGCAAAGTTTCTCCATTCTCGCAAGGTCGCGTTTGCCTTCTATCATCGGGCGTATGTCCTTGTATATCACACTGCTTACGGCGTTTTGCCTGCCTCCGCCCGATATCAGGAGAATGTCGTTGCATAGCGGAAGGGCGTGAATCGTTTTTGCCCAGATTCTTGCCCATTCGGGAGTCTGATGATGGAAAATTTCCTTGTCCCTGGCCGCATTTTCTATGAGCCTTATCGGCAGTTTGGAGTCGTCGAAATATTTCGAGACCTTGGCTTCGTAATACTCGGTGTCGTCGGCGTCCCAGTCGAGCGGATTGCCCTCTCTCTCAGATGGATACGTTATGCACTTGCCGTCTTTATATACTATTATCTGATATTTCAGCCAGTCGCTTGGCACCTCGGCCTCCATCGCGTAGCCTATCTCGCCATCTATCGGCGCGAGTTTCTGGCATGGATTTTTGTCGTTCCAGAAGCTGATGGTCGATGGATATACCAGCGCCGAATCCACTGCGGTTACGGTGTTTATTTTTATTTTCAGCTGATGGCCATTTATTGTTTGTGGCTCCGCATTGTGAATCATATACCGCTGATTGTCAGGTTTTTCGTAAGTATGAAAAATGCTTACGGTATCTATCGTGAATTCCTTTTTGGATTTGCGGATTACATATTTTCCGGGCATTAGCTGCAATGAAACTTCGCCCATGTCGGGCAGCTGAAACGAGATTTTCTCCTCGCGCTCTATTGCGGTGCGCACTTTCCGCTTCAGGCTGGGCTTTGCGAATGGGTCGGCAATCTCTACGATGCTCGGGAAAAATTCCAGTTCCCAAGTTCCGTTTTTCACCTTGTCGAGGAAATACGCGCCGTTTCCGCTCGACTGCATCACCGCGCTCTTGCCGACTCCCGCAATGTGTTTCAATTTCTTCAAGTTTTTGGGTGTGAGGTCGTTGCTGTTGGTGTATAGGAATTTCTCGTCGCTGTTCATGGCCGCGAGGTCTTTTGTGTAGCTAATGGCAAAATCATTGAAAACCGTATCAGCTGGGTACTTGGGAAACTGCTGATACATTTTTACGGATTTCATCACCTCGGAGGCTATCGTCATGCCCACGGCCTTGCCTGGCGTGTAAACCAAATTCAGGTAATGTGTCTGATAGTCAGTATTGTATGGCGCCAGGAAAAGCGCGTCATACGCAAACTGAGTCACCCACTGGAAACCTGCCGAGCGGAAAGTCCTGGCCGTGGCGGGATATAGATACGAGGCCGAAATGTCGCCTGGGTCAAACTCGTAAACCACCTTGCACATTTTCCTGAACCTTGCGTCGTCGGCAAAATCTATCTTGTATTCATCCACGTATGGCAGATAGTTGTGGGTTTTCTTATGGCCTGATACCAATCCTGTTGGATACCATTGGAATGTTCCTCCCCCTATGCCCTCGGCCGAGAGATAGGCCTCCACAAAATCGTGGTTGTGGCTCATGTTGTAGAGTATCGTCTTCTGGAATCCGTTGTCTCTCAGGGTTTTGACCATTGTGTTTATGTAATTCCTCGTATCGTCGATGGAGACTGCGTGGCATGGCTCGTTGTTGATCTCGAGGGCCACTATGCAGGTATCGGCATTGTAGCTGATGCCCGTGTAGGCGTTCTTGTGCGCTATTAGCTGAGATATGTAGTTCTGCTGGGCCCTGATGGCGTCGGGGTGGCTGTGTATCTGACACTTGTCGTATTTGTAGGAATATCCGCCCGTGTTGATATTGCGCTCGGGATATCCGTTTCCGAAGTTGGTCTGTGCGGTGAGTATGATGTCGATTCCATTCTCCTCGAGCCTCATTATCAGATAGTCGAGCAGGTCGAGGTGGTCGTTGGTCAGGAGGTTTCCGATGCTGTCGGTAATTTCCACGTCCCAGAGGTGAAGGCGGAACGCATTGAGCCCCATTCGCTTCATGTGGCTTACGTCGATGTCGATGGCCTTTTTCCTGTCGATGCCCATGTAGCCCGCCGCGCGGTAACTGTGGGCGAAAGGTAAGGTGTAGTTGGTGCCGAAATAGCTGACTTCCTGATTGTTGGATGTTCTGCGCCAGATGCCTTCATCATCCACGTACAACGGTGCGGTGCGAGTATTCTGCCCTGCCGTTAGCTGCACCATAAATAATAAAATGCTGAGTATTGTTGCTGTCTTTTTCATAATGGTAATTTGTACTTTTATCTGCAAATGAAGATATTTTTTTTGTATTATGCAAAAGTTTTCGATAAATTCTTATTTTTGCGGATTGGAAATCTAATAATTAAAATACATAAAAAATGAAAAAACTGATTCTTTCTTTGCTCATCGCCTTGGCGTGCGTTTCGGCCATGGCGCAGGACAGCGAATTTTTGCAGAAGCTGAAGGCATTGCCCGGTGTATCGGATGTTACGGAGCTTGCCAAAGGTCCTTATCTGGAAAAATACGAGGTTTTCATCACGCAGAATCTCGATGCTGAATCGCCATCAGCTGGCACTTTCAAGCAGAGGCTCGTGATAGGTTTCCGCGGATACGACAAGCCTACGGTAATGATTACAGAGGGCTACAGCGCCGATTATGCAGTGCATCCGCGCTACACCGAGGAGCTCACCGAGATGCTGGAGGCCAACCAGGTATTCTGTGAGTACAGGTATTTCAGCAAGTCGACTCCCGAGCCATGCAACTGGGACTATATGACTGTGGACAATTCATTGGCCGATCTCCACAATGTGCGACAGGTATTCGGCGAGGTCTTCAAGGGCAAATGGCTCTCCACCGGAATATCTAAGGGCGGAAGCACATGCACATATTACCGCACCGTCTATCCCGACGATGTGGATGCGTCGGTGGCATACGTGGCTCCTGTGAGCAAGGCGCTTGAGGACGGCCGCCACGAGAAATTCCTCCGCAAGACAGTGGCCACAAAGGCCGACCGCGAGGCCATGCAGTCGGTGATGGATGAGCTGATGAAGCGAAAGGAGCGTCTGGTGCCGATGCTCGATACTTTCTGCGTAAACCGCGGTTACAAGTTCTATATTCCCATCGACCAGGTGTTTGATTTCGAGGTTCTCGAGTTGGAATTCTCGATGTGGCAGTGGGGCACTCCCGTAAGCGCCGCGCCCAGGAAGATAGATGGCGATGTCAAGTGGTTCCATTTCCTCGTGGGTGTGGTAGGACCCGACTATTTCGCATATCCGAGCAGCACATTGCCGTTTTTCTATCAGACACTCCGCGAGTTTGGATATTACGGCTACGAGGCCAAGCGCCTCGGCAAAAACGCATCCATCAAATCGTCGAAGGATTATGTGAAATGGGTGATGGTGCCAGAGGAGATGCGCGATGTCAAGTTCAACAAGGCTCTCTACAAGCGCACCTGCGCATACCTGAAGAAAAACGACCCTACACACATTTTCATCTACGGCGAATACGATCCATGGACAGCATCAGGCGTGGCTCCATGGCTCGACTGCTCCAAGAAGAAGAACATGAAAATATATGTTCAGCCCAAGGGCAGCCATCAGTCACGCATAGGTAATATGCCATCAGCTACCAAAAAAGAAATTATGGGCAGAGTGATGGGCTGGATGAGATAACAAAAAAAGCCTCCGCAATCATCACGACTGCGGGGGCTTGTTTTTACACACGAGATACAAATAATAGAAATACGGAATATATTATTGTCAGATTAAATCTTCTCGGTATCAGCTGGCTTCTC
>JAZUEG010000119.1:0-3416 GCA_045640025.1 Bacteroidales bacterium | reverse complement strand
GACTCCTTGCTCAACTCTGGATGGCTCATGAAACCGAGGGCTCCAAGTCGGTATTCTACTGATACATAAACGATTCCGGCATCGGTGAAGTTGTCCTGGAATCCGCCGTTGTCGCCCTTGTAATGTCCACCTACAAAAGCGCCTCCGTGAATCATCACGAATACGGGGAGTTTCTCGTCCTTGGATTTGGCCGGAGTCTGTACCGAGAGATAGAGGCAGTCTTCCGATACGGAATTCCTGTCATTGGTGCCCTGACAAGGCATCTTGCCCCAGTCAGCGGCCTTGTAGACTCCCTGCCATGGAGCCTTGGGTACAGGAGCCTTCCAGCGCAGGTTTCCTACCGGCGGCTCGGCGTAGGGAACGGCCTTGTAGATGGCGGTGTTGTTGTGGAGTTCGCCCTCCATCTCGCCCTGTGCCACCTTAACCTTCAGGATGGGCTGCTGGGCAAACGTGAACACGGACATCAATGCGAGTCCGATAATCGCGAAAATTCTTTTCATTTTTGTGTTGTTTAATATAAAGTGTGTAAATTTGCGCTGATAAAAAATTTTGTAATGCAAAAATACATTAAATATACGATATACATACTTATCACGGTTATTTTATTCAAAATAATTATATCCGTGATAAAAAGCCGTCCGCATTTCCCCGCCGGATGCGCCAAGAGGACAGTAATATACAACGCCATTAGCTGCGATACCCTGAAAATGGACCTCTACACGCCCTGCGACTCCCTGGCGCTACATCCTGTGGTCATATATTTTCATGGCGGCACATGGATAAGCGGCAACCGCGACAAGGCTTTTCAGCGTTACCGTGCGTATGTTTGCAGGCAGCTAATGGCGAGACATATTGCTGTGCTCACCGTGGACTACCGGCTGATAAATCTATCGGGAAATCATATTCAGGACTGCCTTCAGGACTGTCATGCCGCCATCCGCTACTGCATTGATAATCACGAGACTCTGGGCATAGATACCAGCCGGATAGCGCTCTGGGGATCATCGTCGGGGAGCCATCTGGCCATGCTCTGCTGCGGAAAGCGTGACAGCGACATTGATTCCAATTTCAGGCACATAAAGCTGATAATCAACGATTTTGGTCCGTCGGATATTTGCGCTATTTGGCACAGGGCTCCCGAGTGGCTGCGCAGTAAGGCATCGCCGTATTTTTATGGAGCTGATGGCGTGGATATGGATGTATTCGACTCGCTGTCAATGGCTTACTCGCCCATCAGCTATGTAGAGCAGCTGAAGGCATTTCCGATGATGATATCTCATGGCGGCTCCGATATGATAGTAAACCCCAATCAGTCGATAACCCTCCACGACTCGCTTCCCGAAGCCTCGTTTCTGCTGTTCGAAAACATCGGCCACGGTTTCGATGACATGACCGACTCTCAGAAGGCAATGTATTGGGCCGAAATGGAGAGGCAGCTTGCCAATGTTAAGTTTTTATTTATATTTTGATTAATGTAGCGTTTTATTTTTTTTTTTTTTGAGTTTGCTTTACCTTTGTGGCGAAATTTAATGATATTCAGTAATAACATAAAACAGTATTCAATATGGATCTTAAAAAACAGAAACAGGCCTACGAGGCCGCGGAGATCGAAGTGGTAGATGTAGATACCGCCGACATTATTTGTACCAGTAACGGCTTCAGCACACAGAGCCTGGACGACGGCGGCGACTTGTTCGATTAATTTATTGTTTCATACAAAGTACAAATTAAACAGGAAATGAAAACATCTAAAAAATTTTCGCTTGCCATGTTGGCAGGCGCATTGTTGCTTGCATCTTGCGGCGACGATCAGGATTATCAGGCACCAGCAGAAAACCCAGTAGAGCAACTTACACCAGATTCACCAGAGACTCCAGCTCTTAAAACTATTGTTCTTTCAGCTGATATACAGAATGGTGGCACCAGCAAGGCATACATCGACGGCTTTGATGTAAAGTGGCACAGCGACGACGAAATATTGGTTTGGGACGGCGAAGAGTTGTGTACTTTCACTCTCAAATCAGGCGCGAACACCACGTCAGCCGTATTCGAGGGCGAGGCTCGTGAGGCTGATAAGTACTACGCATTGGCCAACTACCATAGTACCGGTGACGAGACTTTCGACCCGGCTACCAAGACATTCAAGAACGTGGCTTTTTCCGATTGGACAGAACAGTATGTGGATTGCGAAACTAATTATTCTGTGGATCCATCCGCAGTAATAATGGTGGCCGAGAGCGACAAAAACAATAACCTGTCGTTCAAGAACGTATGCTCGTATATCAAGGTAACTCCCACAGTGGATTGCAGTGCTATCTGCTTGACCGCATTGGGAGGTGAATATTTGAGCGGTTATGCTGATGTAACCATTGGCGATATACCTTCAGTTTCTTTTTACGACGGATACTCGTCGTATGATAATTTCATTCTTTTTGACGTTAATTATGTGCTGAAGGCAAACACAACCTATTATATGGCAGTTCCTCCTGTAGCATTGCAGAACGGTTTCGATATAAAATTCTATATAGACGACAACTTTTACCGTAGCCTGAAACAGTCGGCGTTTACATTTGAGCCAAACAAGATATACAATGGAGGGTCGAACAAAGGAGATCTTTTTTCTCCTGTAAGATGGTATGGTTGGCACGATGATAATCAGACTTGGCGAGAAAATGCTACCTCTATTGTCATTGAAACTGGAGTAATGGAAGACAAGCCAGATGATGCGATTGGTGTTGATTTTTTGGGACTGTGCTGGGCTGTAATAGATAACGATGGATGTTGCCACATCAGGACCAAGGGTGAGAAGATCCATTTTGGAGAGAGCATGAACAATCTATTCTATGAATTTACAGGTGTAGAAACTATTCAAGGACTTGAAAAAATTGATGTTTCGGGAGTTACCACTTTCCAACAGATTTTTTGGAAGTGTGAGTCGTTGACGAGTCTGGATCTTTCTTCTTGGAATTTTGATGAAATTGTCAATCATACAGAGTTAATGTTCTCTGAATGTCAGCATCTTGAAACTCTTACACTGAATAGTAGCTTCAAGGGAGGTAGAAATAAAGCGAAGATGTTTAATGGATTGGGGTCTGCGTTGGAGCCTGGCAAAAAGTGTAAAATCTACGGTGTTTCCAGTGATGTAAGGGAATCTCTCAAGGAGGGAACTTACTGGGATGATAAACACATGGAGTTTGCTGACTAAAACTAAGGAATTTTTTTCGGGTAGGTAATAGACCTGCCAAATACGCAAGAATATTTCATTATTAAAATAGCGGGCCTGCGTGTCCGCTATTTTTTTGTGATAAATAACGTCAGTTCAATGAATTGACGTCTTGCGCCTGCGGCGAAGATCTATCAACAAAAATTACCAAAAATTGTCCAAAAATTTTTCAAAAATTACTTTTCTGAAGAGA
>JAZUEG010000118.1:0-1668 GCA_045640025.1 Bacteroidales bacterium | reverse complement strand
CAAAATCAAAATTTAATGGAAAAAAAATATTTCGATAAATTTTCATAAAAAAAGGGCTGATGGCGAAAAAAATCCATCAGCCCACAGAGATTATGGTATGTATGATTTACGGGAAGTGCTTATTTCTTCTTGCCGGATACGCCTGAAGGACTACCTACACGGATCATAGCGCAGCGGAAACCGATATCGTCGGAGCTGCGGTCCTGCTGGAGGTATCTTCTTGTGCCAGGCACCATCCAGTAAGCGCGGTCTCTCCATCCACCGCCCTTGTATACACGAACCATATCGTTTACGAGAGAGGTCATTGGATTGTCGTCGGTGTGGTTGTTGTGATACATACGCTCAGATCCCACATCGGCGCCGTCCTCGTTGGTCAGCCAGTCGGCACGTACAGATGATGATCTCTGGTCACCATCCTTGTAGTTGATATTGTCGGCCTGCTGATAGTTGGTACGGTTAACGGACTCAGCCTCGGTCATGTTTCTGTACTTGAGGCGTCCGGTGGTATCATCGAGGATGTACTCCTTGTTGGCATCCTGATCGAGCACCTGGAATACATTACCACGGAATGGGTTGAAGTCCTCGACATCGAGGTTGGTGAAGTTACGGTAAACATCAAGCACCCACTCATTAACGTTGCCGGCCATACAGTAGAGACCGTAGTCGTTTGGCCAGTAGCTGTCAACAGGAGCTGTAGGAGCGGCGTTATCGTTCAGGTAGCCGGCCACACCCATGAGGTCGCCTCGGCCACGCTGCATATTGGCGCGGAAGAGACCGCGGTTAGACTTCTCCTCGTTGCGGAGGTAGTGGCCGTTCCAAGGATAGAGTCTCTGATTAACGATACGCTCTGGAGAGCCCTGAGAGTTGCCGATGAGGGCGAGAGCCGCATACTCCCACTCAGCCTCGGTAGGCAGACGGTATGATGGCAGCATGATACCATCCTCCATCTTGGCAGAACGCTCGCCATCAGGAGATGATGGAGAGGTGATGTTCTTGCGTACAGTTCCAATGTACTTGCCGGCTATGTAGGCATCGGTATTGAAGTTGTTGGAACCCTTCTGCTCGGGGTCGTACTCGAGGATACCGTAGTCTATGAGAGCCTTCTCATTTACACGGTCGGTACGCCAAGCAGCATAGTTTGTAGCTTGCAACCAGTTAACACCTACAACCGGATATTTGTTGTATGCAGGATAACGGAAATAGTATTCCACGTTTGGTTCATTGTAGCCAAGACGGTCACGCCATACATTTTCATCAGGGAGGGCGTTATCATAAACAACCTTCAAATCTTGAGGAATGAACACTCTTTCCAGCCAATACAGATATTCACGATAATCAAGGTTAGAGATTTCGCATTCATCCATATAGAAAGAAGCAACAGAAACACGATGAGGATTATTATTCCAATCCTTCATAACATCTTCTTCCATTTGGCCCATCACGAAAGAACCGCCTTCAATGAAAACCAGACCTGGTCCTGTAGCTTGTTCTTCAAAAGGAGCCACTTCAAAACCACCATTCTTCGCATCATTGTACTTCCATCCTGTTGTTGGAGAAGTCTCTTTTTTACAAGAAGACATCACTGTCAAGAGGGAAAGGACAATCATTAAACCTGTTAACTTTGTTATTTTATTCATTGTTTTAAAATTATTCTTGATTAAATAAACT
>JAZUEG010000117.1:0-2717 GCA_045640025.1 Bacteroidales bacterium | reverse complement strand
AGACCATTCAGAGTATTCTGAAGGACAAGCTCGATGAGATTTTGCCAGAGGCCTTCGCCATAATGAAGGATACCGCACGCCGTTTCTCCGAGAACGAATTCCTGGAGGTGACTGCCTCCGACATGGACCGCGAGCTCGCCACAAGATACGACAATATTACAATCGTGGGCGACAAGGCTCAGTACTCCAATACCTGGAACGCCGGCGGCAACAAGATTGCCTGGAACATGGTTCACTACGACTGCCAGCTCATTGGCGGTATTGTATTGCATCAGGGTAAGATCGCCGAGATGGCTACCGGTGAGGGTAAGACCCTCGTGGCCACTCTGCCTGTTTTCCTCAACGGCCTTACAGGTCGTGGAGTTCACGTGGTAACTGTAAACGACTATCTCGCCAAGCGTGATGCCGACTGGATGGGTATGCTCTACCAGTTCCACGGTTTGACAGTGGACTGTATCGACCGCCATCAGCCAAGCTCGCCTCAGAGAAGGGCCGCATACAATGCCGATATCACTTTCGGTACCAACAACGAGTTCGGTTTCGACTACCTCCGCGATAATATGGTGCTCAATCCATCGGAGCTTGTACAGCGCAAGCACGTATTCGCCATTGTGGACGAGGTGGATTCGGTACTCATCGACGATGCTCGTACTCCTCTCATCATCAGCGGTCCTGTGCCTCATGCCGGCGACGATATGATGATGTTCATGAGCCTGAAGCCAAAGGTTCAGCAGCTCGTAGACCATCAGAAACAGCTTGTTAACCGTCTGCTGATAGATGCCAAAAACTATATAAAGAACGGCGACCGCGAGAAGGGCGGTGTGGCATTGCTGAAGGCCTGGAAGGGTCTCCCAAAAAACAATGCCATCATCAAGTTCCTGAGCGAGGAGGGCAACAAGGTGCTCCTGAACAGCACCGAGGGCATCTATATGGCCGAAAACAACAAGCGCATGCACGAGATTACCGATGAGCTCTATTTCGTGATAGAGGAGAAGCAGAACTCTGTGGACCTCACCGAGAAGGGTATCGACCTCATTACCGGCAACAGCGACGATCCTAAGTTCTTCGTAATGCCTGATGTGGGCAGCATTGTAGCTGAAATCGAGAATTCCGACATGTCTGCCGAAGAGAAGGTGGCCAAGCGCGACCAGGTAATGGCAGATTTCGCAGTTAAGAGCGAGCGCATCCATACCATCAACCAGCTCCTGAAGGCTTACACAATGTTTGAGCGCGACCAGGAATATGTGGTAATGGACAACAAGGTAAAGATTGTGGACGAGCAGACAGGCCGTATTCTCGATGGCCGCCGCTACTCCGACGGTCTCCATCAGGCCATTGAGGCCAAGGAAGGTGTAAAAGTGGAAGCCGCTACACAGACCATGGCCACCATCACTCTCCAGAACTACTTCCGCATGTACGAGAAGATAGCCGGTATGACCGGTACAGCCGAGACCGAGGCTGGCGAGCTCTGGGAGATCTACAAGCTTGATGTTTGCGTAATACCTACCAACCGTCCTGTTATCCGTCAGGACATGAACGACCTCGTATACAAGACCAAGAAGGAGAAGTATGAGGCCGTAATCGAGGAGATCTCGAGACTTCACGGCGAGGGCCGTCCTGTGCTCGTGGGTACCACTTCGGTAGAAATCTCCGAGCTCCTGAGCAAGATGCTCACATACCGCAAGCTTCCTCACAATGTATTGAATGCCAAGCAGCATGCACGCGAGGCCGAGATAGTGGCCGTAGCAGGTCAGAGCGGAACCATCACCATAGCAACCAACATGGCCGGCCGTGGTACCGATATCAAGCTCAGCCAGGAGGTTAAGGACGCAGGCGGTCTTGCCATCATAGGTACCGAGCGCCACGAGAGCCGTCGTGTAGACCGTCAGCTGCGTGGACGTGCAGGCCGTCAGGGAGACCCTGGTTCTTCACAGTTCTTCGTGTCGCTCCAGGACAACCTCATGCGTCTGTTCGGCAGCGACCGTATCGCAGCTCTCATGGACCGTATGGGTCTGGGCGAGGGCGAGGTTATCCAGCACAGCATTGTAACCAACGCCATAGAGCGTGCCCAGAAGAAGGTGGAGGAAAACAACTTCGGTATCCGTAAGCGCCTTTTGGAATACGACGACGTAATGAACAAGCAGCGCGAGGTAATCTACCGTCTGCGCCGCAACGCTCTCTTCGGCGAGGGTCTCGGTATCGAGATCATCAACATGATGGATGATGTATGCAACGCTCTTGTAGCCGAGTTCTTCGGAACCGAAAACTACAACGCATTCTCTATGGAGATAGCCAAGGTATTCGGCATGACCAACCCAATCTCTGAGCCCGATTTCAAGAAACTCACCGAGAAGGAGATTGGCGATATCCTATTCGATGCGGCTGAAAAGCACATCGGCCAGCGCATGACCCAGATCCGCGAGAAGGTGCTCCCAAGAATCAAGGAAGTGGTGGAGAATGCCGGCGAGCAGTACGAATACATCATGGTGCCCATCACCGACGGCCGCAGAGGCTTCCGTGTACGCGCCAATATCAAGAAGGCCTTCGAGAACGGAGCCCGCGAGGTTACCAAGGAGTTCCAGAAGATAATAATGCTCACCACCATCGATGAGAACTGGAAACCGCACCTCCGCGACCTCGACGACCTCAAGCAGGCTTCGGCCACTGCAAGCTACGAGCAGAAGGATCCGCTCGTTATCTACAAGCAGGAGTCAAGC
>JAZUEG010000116.1:0-11532 GCA_045640025.1 Bacteroidales bacterium | reverse complement strand
CGACGCATAGGCAAAAGCTATATTGTAAATGAATTCGGCAAGAATGAGTACAAATCTTATATCTTGGTGGATTTCAATGATATGGACAGAGAATTGCAGGACATATTCGAAAATCACCTAAGCAACCGCAATGAGTTCTTTATGAGGCTTTCGTTACATTTTGCGACAAAACTATACGAGCGCAATTCCTTGATAATCTTTGATGAGGTTCAGCAATATCCCAAGGCCCGCGCCGCTATCAAGTATCTTGTAGCCGATGGCAGATATGATTACATAGAGACAGGATCTCTTGTGTCTATAAAAAAGAATGTAAAGAATATCGTAATTCCCTCGGAAGAGGAACATATCCAAATGCATCCAATGGATTTGGAGGAATTTATATGGGCTTTGGGCGATGATATGATAATAGATTTCGTAAAAGAGCAATTTAGGAAACTGGAACCAATAGGAACATTCCATCGCAAAATGATGGACTATTTCCGTAAATATATGGTGGTAGGAGGAATGCCACAAGCCGTTTTGGAATATATAGACAGTCAGGATTTTGAGGCGGTGGACAAGACGAAACGAAATATCCTACGCCTCTACCGCGAAGATATAGCCAAATATGCCACCGGAGCCGAGAGCAAGGCTATCGCAATTTTCGACGAGATACCGGCAATGCTGCAACGCCATGAGCGAAAATTCAGTCCATCATCAATTAAGGAAGGCTCGAAAACTCGAGAATACGAGGACGCTTTTTTCTGGCTATCAGACTCAAAGGTTGTGAACATTTGCTACAATTCCACAGAGCCCAACATAGGGCTTAGACTTAATATGGACCGCACCACACTTAAATGTTATATGGGCGATACAGGATTGCTGATTTCGATGGCATTCGACGAGAACACAATCGCCAACGAACAACTATACAAAAAACTGATACTTGGAAAACTGGAAGTAAATCTTGGCATGCTCATCGAAAATATTGTGGCACAGATGCTTGTATCAGCCGGACACAAACTGTATTTCTACAGCAACTACGACAAGGCCGCAGAAAACAGAATGGAAATAGACTTTCTTATAGACAAACCGACAATAACAAGTCGCCATAACATTTGCCCTTTGGAGGTGAAATCCACCACCAGATACACATATACCTCCCTGGAAAAATTCCGCAAGAAATATCCGCAACAACTTTCTACCCCATATATTCTACATACGGCAGACATTATGGAAAAAGAAGGTATAATATTTCTGCCTCTATATACAACAATGTTGTTATAATCACCTTTTTCTCCTGACAATCACCCACAAAATCACCGGTGCGCCGAAGATTGGAGTTATGGCGTTTATGGGCAGAATGCCTATTGAAGGGAAACTCGATGAGATGATGCAGCATCCTAATGCAACGATGCCGCCTACAAGCATGCTGAATGGCAGGAGCTTCCTGTGGTCGGAGGTTTTGGCAAGAAACCTCGCAATGTGCGGAACGGCAAGACCAACAAAGGATATCGGTCCGCAATATGTTGTAACAATGGCGGTAAGCAGTCCCGTAACAAGGAGAATCAGATTCCGTGAACGGCGGACGTTGATGCCGAGATTCTCGGCGTAGTTGTCGCCGAGGAGCATTGCGTTAAGCGGTTTCAGGAGAAGAAAGGCCGATATCAGCCCCAAGATACACAAAAGCGCGAACACCGAAATCTGACTCGGCATCACATTGCTGAAGCTGCCCATTCCCCACACTGTGAAATTCTTGACGCTCTGGCTTGGCGCAAAAAAGTTCAAAAGCGATATCGCCGACGATGCAAAATAACTTATCATTATTCCGACTATCAGAAGCATCGTGTTGGATTTCAAGAACATGGAAAAGAGAAGTATCAGCGCCAAAATCCCGAAAGCGCCCATCAGCGCCCCAACTACCGACGCCGCATTGATCCACGCCGCCGACGCTCCGCCAACAGCCATCGTGGCCACGGCAACGCCAAGCGACGCACCGGTGCTGATACCAAGAATCGACGGCCCGGCCAGCGGATTGTGGAACGTGGTCTGAAGCATCAGCCCCGCCACACTGAGCGACATTCCTGCCAATACAGCCGTAATGCACTGAGGCACACGGTATTCAAGAATAATCTTCCGCGCAATCCCATCGCTCCCAAAATCCCACAGCGAAAACTCCGTGCTGCCAGTAGCCACGCACGCCACAGCCAGCACGACGAGAAGAATGGATAATATGGAGATTTTGATTTGCATTTCACAGAAAGTTTGTGGTTGCGCCTACGGCGAAGATTCTAAAACAAAAATTATCAAGAATTATCCAAAAATTTTTCAAAAATTACTATTCAGAAAAAATTTTTGATTAATTTTTGAGCAATTTTTGATAATTTTTGTCCCTCCCCCAAGCGCCGTAGGCGCGCAAAAACTTATTGCATTTTTGTAAAGAACCGCGGCTGATATTCCGGCAGGATCTCGGGGTGGAGGATCGCTACCATATCGCGGAGAAGGAGGTCCGGACGGAACGGAACTATATCATAATAAGGCACATACATGGTATTACAGGCCCAGATATTGCGATTCTTGAAGGCCTTGAAATCGCCGTAGAGCTCGTAATCCCTGGCAAGGCTCTCATACGAGAAATCTTCTGAATTGTAATACTTGAAAAACCAGAAATCAGCGTCGTGACCTTTGGCGAAAACCTGCTCGAACGACAGCGGCATCACGGCCCTATCGTCGGAAATGTCGCTGAAAAGATAGTCGGCGCCGGCGTCGCGGTAGATTGTGCCCGTGGTGCTGTGGCCGGTTGGAGTGTACCAGACCTGACCTGTAAGCAGCTCGGCAATCATCTTGGGACGGTTGGCGACATTCCTGACGCTGTCGCGGAGATTCAGGTAATTGCCCTCCACGATCTGGAAAATGCTGTCGGCCTCGCGCTCACGGCCCATCAGCATGCCGTAAAACCTTATCCACTCGGCCTGACCAAGCGGCGTAGGCTCCAGATAGTCAACGCATTGAATCACATTATATCCGCTCTCTGAATAGAAACCGTAGTCGGCGCCCTCGTATGGCGAGATGAGCACGGCATCAGGATCCAGCACTATAATCGCCTCCTTGTTGGGCGACATCGTGCTGCCGCAGTTCATTATTTTTTTGCAGCTAATGGCGTTTTGAAATACGCTGTCCACGATGTATTCAGCATCGCAGAGACCGCCGATATTTTCCAACGCGCCAAGATTTTTCAGCAGAATAGCGTGGAGCGAGGTTGTGACTAATGCGTTCTTCACAGGGGCGTCAATCTTGTATTCCGCCAACACTTTCGTGGTGTCCCATGGATTGATGATTGTGGCGATGCGGCGACCATCCACCTCGTTGATTTTCAAGAGAGTGGCGTACTTGGTATCAATCCTTGTCCCCACATTCTGATAATCCTGCACGTTTCCACGGAAACAGGCGGAAAATGTGGTAAGGAATGTCAGGAGAATGTAGAGACGCACGGACGTGCGTGTCATTAAATATTTATATTCCATTTTATAAATCATTTATTGCCTCAGCCCTTCCAAGAGAAAATCACCGAAATATTTCAGCCAGGTAATGTAGGTATCCTGAGCCGATTGGAAAGTTCCTATCAGAAATCTCGGAGTATAAAGAAACTCGCTGAGTCCGCGGTAATAATACATTTTGTTGTTGTCGTCGATGATGAAAGGGAGAATATTGTTTCTGAGGCACTCACGGAAAAGAATCAGCCTTCCCACACGGCCATTGCCGTCCTGAAAAGGATGAATGCTCTCGAATTTGTGATGATATTTTGCAAGAGTTTCAAGCGTGATATCCTTCTGAGACGTGTACCATTTTGATAGATTGCGCATTTCCTTGTCCACCTCCTCGGGTTTGGCAGTCGCTCGACCGGAAACCTCGTTGGCAAGTTTCTTCCAATCGCCTACCTTGAACCAAGACTTCTGCGCATCGGCAGTTCCGGTTTTCAGGATTTTGTGGAATTCCTTTATAAGTTTGTTCGATAATGGCTGTTCGATGGTGTCAAGAAGGAAATCGAAAGCCACAAAATGGTTGGCAGTCTCTATAATGTCGTCAACAGGCACAGCCTCCTGGTCCTTGAATCCGATGGTGCGGGTCTCAAAGATGTAACGGGTCTGATCCTCAGAGAGTTTGCTTCCCCCTATCCTATTGGAATTATACGCAAGCTGAACCTGTGTTTTATGATAAATGCCACCCTTGCGCCGCGAATTCCTCTCGTCAACTAATATTTCGGTGAGTGTATTCATATAGCGCAAAGGTAGCAAATATTATTCAATTAATCAAGTCAGAAACAAAGCAATGACTAAGATTACCAGTATCACTTCTTGTATTTACATTCAAAGCTGTACTCGTTATTTGAAAATTTTGCAGAAATCTTCATTGTAATTTCCTCATCAGTATCAGGCTGCTTGTCCAAAACCAGCATCAGACGATCAGTGATATATCCTGTAGAAGCAGGATTTATATTATCAGCAGGATTTTTTACTACTGCATAATACGGATTATATATGTCAAAATAATCCCAGGCATTTTCAATAAAGCCATCCTTGAACATTTCGTTCTCTTTGGTACAACCGCTCTGGATGTAAGGCATAGGGGATGTACAATACAACGCTGCAATGTCGGCAAGATTGCTGTCCTTCGCATGAAATGCATCATAATCACGGTCGCAGGTAATAGAAATACTTGATAATGTGTCGTAAAGAGCCATGTGAAGATATGGTGGAAAATCAATCTTGCAACAAGAGTCTCCTATCTGCTTTGCAATATCCTCAATGGCGATATCACGAAAAACTGAAAAATCCTTATTAAGCGTAAAAAAGATCACAACCTTTCCCTGATCAGAAAATGCACGACCAGCTATACCTTTCACATAATAATAATCCTGAATGAACCTGCCATCTACTGTACCACCCCCTTCACCTGGAAGATCATACAAAATATCAGGATTATCTTTGTCTGACACAACATCTTTATTAAGTTTCTGCTCCTCAGAAGATTCGCACTCAGAATTATCTTGTACCGTCTGCTCGTCCTCTTTACCACAGCCACAGAACATCGCTGCCACAATCAATGACCAAAATAAAAATACTTTTTTCATGATTAATTTGTTTTATGATTTAACATTCAAAGATTTTATGTTTTCTTAAAAACATAGAATTAACATTAGTTATTGTGTATTCCTTTCACTATTCTGAAATGATATGTAAAGGAATAGGAATGTCACAAGAACTCTTGGACAAACCGCTTTGGGGCTGGATAGTATAAGCCTCGCGGATTACACGCTTGGATACTCCGGCTTTGGAAAGACCTCTGTTGAAATCATCCAGCAGGGATTCCAAATCCGCCTGAGCCTCTTCCAAGGTAACTTCGTTGCTATACTCCAACGAATTAACTGCATCATCAGTTACCACAGAAGAATCTACAACATCGTCGGCACAAGAGCCGACAACAAACATTGCCATGAGCAATGCGACTTGAATAAACTGTCGTTTCATGATTTAGTAATTAGTAATTATTTGATTTTGAAAAACTACTGGTAAATGCTTTATTGGAAGCTCGTCCGGATCTGGGAAAAGCATCACATTTGCAAATAACGAAAAAAATATTAAAGCTATTTTCATAATTAATTTGTTATTTATGGTTATTAAACATTATCATTTTTGACTGCAAATATAAAAACAATTAAAAACAAAATAAAAATCGTATTTTAAACATCTAAAACTTAAATATCTAAATTCCAATCAATTAACAAACTTGTTACATTTTGTTACATTTCGAAAACAGGCCCTATTTTCGCTCATGTTACATATTTTGTAACATTTTTATCATGGATAAACCATAAAATATACCTAAAATAAGCTAAATTTGCAGTTACAAACAAACACATCTATGAACTACAAAACAATAATAATAATAATATTACTATCTCTTATAAGTTTCGACTGTTGCAATACCAACAAGACCGAAGAATACGCCAAGCTCGAAAGCATTGACAACCTAATCAATGAAGATAATTACGAAGCTGCCAATGCCATATTTGAGAGCATCGACATTCAAAACATCAACAATAATGAACTGGAAGCCTATTACAACATGATATATACTCGAATAAATGACATAAACAAGCAACCCGCAGATATCGACAAAATCAACAGCAGCATCGAATACTACAAGCGCAAAAAAAACAACATCAAAACAGCCTACTGCTATCTATACAAGGGAAATCAATTCCTAAACTCAAATGCGGACTCCACTATATGGAACTACAAAGAAGCTGAATATTACGCCTCGATGGCAAATGACCCCAAACTACAATATTACATTTACTGGAATATTGCAAGCATAAACGGGAATATCGGAGACCCCCAACTGGCATTGGAATACAAAAAGAAACAATACAACATTTCCATGGAAATGGGAACTCAATATCATGACGAGGCATTATTGAATTTAGCATCATCATACAACAGACTAAAAATGTATGACAGTGCCCAAATATGCTGCCATCAGATTAAAAATCCTGACGATCTATCCCAGGGACTGAAACCATACTATTACAATCTAATGGGGGAACTATGCCTATCCAACAACAAAGACCAGGCAATAGAGTATTTCGAAAAGAGCATAAAATACAGATTCTTCGAGAAAGGATACAAAAACCTATCAAAACTATACTATGAAAACGGACGCAAAGACGAAGCTGAAATACTTATACAAAAGGTGATAGACAGCTCATGCTATGAAGTTCAAATAGACGTACTTGAATTTTTGTACAATCAGGCAATTGCGGACAACAATATCACTTACGCACTTGAATTATCCAACAGAATAAGGTATACAATGGACAGCATCAAAACCAGAGAGTCGAAACGCAATATCATCAAGACACAGAATCATTACGACAATATCCTGAAAGGAAACATACACAAACACCAATTAGCTGTCATTACATTCATAATAATACTGATAATAACAATAGCAATAATTGTAAGTACAGCCTTGCTCTACCGCAACGTATCACAACAGAAACAAATGATGGAAAACAATCTCAAAATAATAGGGCTTGAAAAAGAAATAGCTTATCTTGAACAACAGAGCATAGATTCAGACCAATACAAAAAACTAAACGAGGAGCTCAACAAATTGCAGTGCAATACTCAGAAGGCGGAAAAATTATTAGACGACATCAATCACAACTCGCCGACAATTACATGGAACAAAAACGACTTCAACACTTTTGCGGAATTATTTCTAAGCAGAAACAAGGAATTTGCCCAAACTATCACCAGCAAATACCACAATCTTACCATCAACGACAAAATTCTCCTGATACTTGAGCACATAGGCAAAAGCGATACTGAGATATGCGCAATACTTGGGGTATCATCAGTAACAATACGCGTAAGGCGTTCCCGTCTTGTATCCAAACAACAATAAATGCCACCCTTGCGCCTCGATTTCCTCTCTTCAACTAATATTTCGGTGAGTGTGTTCATATAGCGCAAAGGTAGCAAATATTATTCAATTAATCAAGTCAGAAACAATTACCAGATAAGGAAAACCATGCTGCTGGGATTGAGGCCGGAAGTATCAAAATCCGCTATCAGCTTGCCGCTTCTGTTGAAACGGTATATATGTCCCACGCAATTGTAATCTGTGGTGCCTACAAAGATGTCGCCGTTGTAGGGATTCACCTCCAATAGGCTAACTATGGCAGATTTCAGCTCCTCACATCCTGAAAAATTGATGACAGTGCTGTTCTGTCCATTCTTGATGTCGTGCTTATAGAAGTTGGTGACTACAGCTGCACTATCGGTATCCTTGTATACTACGGCTGAATTGGCGCAGAAAATATAATTGCCGTATGCAACGATCTTGGTGGCTGGGGACACTTCGCTTTTCTTGCCGGTCTTCATATCAACATTTATCATGCCCATGGAAGAATCGTTTTTCTGGTATGTTACATAAACGCTGTCGCGAACCACCTCCACCTGCTGGAGATTGTCCACGAGCTTGATAGCGTCCTTGGCTGAAAAAGTGCTGAGGTCTATCACAGAGAGCATATTGTTGCTGATACCCTGCTGGGAGTCGCTCGAATTGGCCACCAAAAGCGAATCGCCCTTTAGAGCCATGGACTCGGGACGCGACCCGGTCTTGGCGAAGGCCTGAGGCTTGGATATGGATGTGGTATCGAACTTGGCCACCTGACCTGAATAGAGCGATACATAGACATTGCCACCCTTGCAGGCGAGATAGCGTGGCTGCCCCTCGGCCTGGCTGAATGTGTATTTCTCTATAAGATTGCCACTCATATCGAGCTTGGCAAGATAGCCCGAACCGAAAACACTCAAATAGATCTTGCCGCCGTACACTGCGATGTCCCGACCAGTATCTCCGATTTTTTCGCCATTAGCTGCAAGGAAAATACGCTCTGCAAGCTGATTGTCGGTGCCCACCAGATCGATGCAGGAATTGCCAGCGCCGGGAGTGCCCTGATTGAGGATCAATGCTCCCTGAAGCTCTTCAAATGGATCAGGCACCAATGCAGGTCCCAAATCTTCCTTGTTGCATGAAGCTGATACAATTGCCTGCACGGCCAATAGAGCGCTGAGGCTCAATGCTTTGATAAAATGTTTTTTCATCTTTTACTCATTTAGTGTTTCAGTCATTCCAAGAGAAAAGCGCCGGCACGCAAGCTGAACCTGTGCTATACAATAAATGCCACCCTTGCGCCGCGAATTCCTCTCGTCCTTAAATATTTCGGTGAGTGTGTTCATATAGCGCAAAGGTAGCAAATATTATTGAGAATTCAAAAGCTGAAGTATCAGCAATTACTTAGCGAGGAAAACCATGTGGTTTGGACTTATGCTTGAAGTCTCGAACTTGGCTACGAGCTTGCCGTCGCTGCTGAAACGGTACATCTGACCATTGGTTGCATAATCTGTTGTGCCGATGTAAATATCTCCGCTGTAAGGATTTACCTCAAGGAGATAAACAGTGGCGGTCTTGAGCTCATCGCAACCGGCAAAGTCGATGAGGTCGCTGTCCTTGCCGGTCTTGGTGTCGCGCTTGAAGAAGTTGGTGTTGGTAGTGGCGTTCCAGTTCTCGTCCCAAACAGTGGCAGAATTAGCGCAATAGAGGTCGGAACCTAAGGAAGCGATCTTGGTGGCTGGCGATACGCCGTAAGCCTTTGAATTCTTTACATCCACATTCATCATGCTGATAGAAAAGTCTGGATTGAAATATGTTACATAAACGCTGTCGCCGATAGCCTGAATAGACTGGAGATTGTCAACGAGCTTCAGGTCCTGCTTCTTTGTGAAAGACTTGAGGTCGATTACAGAAACCATGTCGTTGAAAAGGTCGTTGCCCGAGTTGCTGGAATTTGTCACCAGAAGAAGGTCGCCCATGATGGCCATCTCCTCAGGCAACGATCCGGCCTTGGCAAATGCCACCGGCTTGGCGATGGATGTGGTATCGAACTTGGCCACCTGGCCAGAGTAGAGCGATACATAAACGAAGCCGTCCTTGCAGGCTATGTAGCGTGGCTGGCCATCATCCATGGTGAACGAGTACTTCTCCACAACCTTGCCATTGAGGTCGAGCTTGGCGAGGTAGCTGGAGCCGAAAACGCTCATGTAGATTCTGCCACCGTACTCCACGATATCCTGGCCTGTATCGCCGACACCCTCGCCATTTGCAGAAGCGAACACCTTGGCTGTCAGGCTATTGTCCTGAGATACAAAATCGAGAGTAGAGTTGTTGCTGCCCATATTGCCCTCGTTGAGGATGTAGGCACCTTGGGGAGCTAATACAGGATCGATGATCTCTTCCGGTTCGTTCTCATCCTTGTCGCAGGATGTGAGCATGGTTGCCGATACGGCAAACAGAGCGCTGAGGCTCAATACTTTAATAAACTGCTTTTTCATTTTTTGTATTTATTTATAGTTTAAAAACAAATTCCAATCTCCAATTTCGTCCCGGCATAGGGTAATACCTGATTACATCGTATTGCCTGTCAGTAAGGTTGATGCACGAAAACTTGAGCGAGACTTCCGATTTCCCGATCTTGAAATCCTTAGAAACCGACGCCGAGTATTCCGCATACGCATCCAGCTCATTATCAGGAATATTGTATTCGGCCGCATACCTTTTGCCACTCCAGATGGCCGAGCAGCTGATGGCAATTATTCTGGTATCAGCTGATACAAAACTACTGCCCGAGTGCACCGGCGTATACGGAATCTGACCGCCATAGAGCTTCGGGTTTTTCTCGTTGAGGTTCATGGCTTTCTGATACGCATATTTTACGCTCATCCGCAATGTAGCCGGGCCTATGTTCTGATTGTGGTTGACGGCCGCATCTATTCCCGTAATCTCCACCTTGCCGTAGTTGGCCATCTTCCAGACGTATGTTGTGGGAATGGCCACTATCTTGTCTATCACGTAGTTGCGATAGACGGCCAAGGCAAAGCGCTTCTCCCAGTCGAGGTCCATCTGAAACTCCTGAGCCTTCTCGGGAACAAGTCCCGTGGTGCCTAACGATGTGTAGTACAACTCGTTGAAGGTAGGCACTCGGAATGTGTTCTTGTACGTGACGGCCACTGACGGAACAAGCCTGTGGTAAGAATCTCGGTAGATTTTCACCGTCGGGGTCCATTTGTCGAGGTCGCTGAAATGTTTTCCTGTCTCCACCTTCTCCCGCACGCGGGTGTAGATTCCTATCAAGCGGTAATTGAATAAGTTCAGGAATTTTCCGCCATATTCCAGCGCAGCTTGCAGAGTGTTGCGGCTCGGCATCGGGCAGTTCTTGATCGAGCTCTCAAGTGTGGAGTGCGTCTCATCGATGCTAAGAGTGGCGAAACTCCTGAGCTTCGGAATTTTCACGTTGGCCACCTCCGATAGATAGAGTTCCTTCTGAGTTGAGTTTTCCGAGAGAAGTCCGTCCTGATACTTCACATTCCTGTCGGTATACAGCGAGTTGGAATAGTTGGCCTTGGCGTAGAGCTTGGCCGTCAGGATATTGCTGAACCTATGCAGGAAACTTCCCTGAAAGAAACAGTTCTTGTCCATCAGCCTCTCGTTTGCGGTCTTGTTGTATAGTATCACGCTGCCGGGCAGCCCACGGTCGCTCTTGTAGGCGTATGCCTTGATGTTCAGCTCGTTGAGAAAATTATCCAACGAATAGCCGACTTCGCCGTGATAGCTCATTACATCGCTGTTGATTCTCCGCTCACGGGTCACGGACTTGTAGTTGGTGAGCGTGAATGGATATTCTCCGTGGGCGCTTGTAATCTCGCCGTCGGCTTTTATGTACGCATTGTCAGAAACCTTGTGGGCCCATTGAGCGCAAGAGCCAAAGAGCCCGAACGA
The DNA here is from genome assembly GCA_045640025.1 of Bacteroidales bacterium. Classification (GTDB taxonomy): domain Bacteria; phylum Bacteroidota; class Bacteroidia; order Bacteroidales; family UBA3824; genus UBA3824. Next base: position 147 of record JAZUEG010000116.1, on the reverse strand, counting down.
TCCGGCTCGCAGGGTTATGCCCAATGCGTCGCGACGGCCTTCACGGAAATCCGGCTTGCCCGATTGAATGTTCAAAGTGGCGGGCGAGGCGTATTCCTTGGCCGTGGCAAGGTATCCGGCGCTGCCTATCTGGAGCTGCAAAACCTG
>JAZUEG010000115.1:0-3420 GCA_045640025.1 Bacteroidales bacterium | reverse complement strand
GATATTTCGCGTCAGGATGTGCTTCAGAAGAATATCTCGGCTCTCCTGCCTTGCGACAATATAAGCCCCGACGAGAATTATCTCGGAAACTTCTTCAAGAATGGCGACCGCACTCTCGTAGGACGCCGTACCGAGGTGTTCTTTGTGGATAAGAACGGCGAGAGGATCAATATTCTCGTTACCATTGCCGAGGCCAACAGAGGCGAGCGCAACACTCTTACAGCATTCATTCAGAAGATTGAGGTAGAGTTGTTCTAAATGACAAATATTGAATTATATAATCAGCTGAAAGCCAATCTTTTGGAATTGTATCCCGACAGTTCCGAGAGGTTGGCTTTTGCGCATAGGCTGTTTCAGTGCATCACGGGGCACAGTCAGCAGGATGTGGTAATATATCCCGACCACATTGTGGATGTGGATGATGAGTCTATTGCCGGGATTATGAGGCGTGTATTGGCCAACGAGCCTTTGGAATATATTTTCAACAAGGCGCAGTTTCTTGATTTTGAGTTCGTTACCAATGGTAAAGTGCTGATTCCGCGTCCCGAGACCGAGGAGCTGGTGCTCATGGTGAGGGACCACGTGAAAAATCTTGCCATTAGCTGCAATATACTGGATATAGGTACTGGCAGCGGATGTATTCCCGTATCGCTGGCCAATTATCTGACTGACTGCAGGTTTACTGCTTTTGATATTTCAGCTGATGCCATTGATACTGCCAGGCAGAATGCTGAGAGGTTGGGCCGTGATGTGGATTTCAGGCTGGTGGATATCCTAAGATGGGAGCAAGCTGAATATCACGCCATTAGCTGCCAAAACTCTGATGACGGAAGGTATGATGTGATAATATCGAATCCGCCGTATGTGATGGACAGCGAGAGGGCGCTTATGTGCGGTAATGTGCTTGATTATGAGCCGCATAATGCGTTGTTTGTGCCAGATGGCGATCCGCTGGTTTTCTATAGATGTATTTCTAATTTTGCTGTCAGGTTTTTGAGGCCCGGCGGATCTATTTTTTTCGAGATTAATGAGCGCCTGGGAAAAGAAACCGCAACCCTCATGGAGGATTGCGGTCTGTGTAATGCTCTGATTGTTAAGGATCTGTTTGGTAAGGACAGATTCGTGAGGGCTACTCTTCTATAGTTTTGATTTTGTTTTTCCACCTGAGGAACAGCACGGCGCTCGCTATGGCGCTGATAATTCCTATTGTGTATCCTACTCCGTCGGTGAGTATCGGCTTCAGGGGTTCTATGGCCCTGAAGCACTCGGGAGCTATGAAGAGGTATGTGATGCATACCATGGTCATGTATATTGCTGGCAATAAGGTGATTATCCATGGCTTGCCTTTCTTGGCCAGATATACCGTGATGGCCCAGAGTGTGAATACCGAGAGCGCCTGGTTGCTCCAGCCGAAGTATCTCCAGATTATGTTGAATCCGTCTTTGTCGGCCAGCGAGTAGACTATGAGGCCTGCTGTAACCACGAAGAGCGGTACGCAGATTGCGAGTCGTTTCCTGATGGTTTTCTGGTCCATCTTGAATATGTCGGCTATTATCAGTCGGCACGACCGTAGCGCGGTGTCGCCCGATGTGATGGGGGCAAATACTACTCCGAGCAGTGCGAGTATTGCGCCTATCTGTCCGAGGTATGTCTTGGTGATGAAATTCACGATATTAGCTGGCTTGCTCTCGCCTGTGCCGTATTCCTGATAGTACCAGATGGCGGCGGCGGCCCATATCATTGCTATGATTCCCTCGGCTATCATGGAGCCGTAGAATACTTTTCGGCCGAGGTTCTCGTTTTTGAGACATCTCGCCATGAGTGGGCTCTGTGTGGCGTGGAATCCGGAGATGGCTCCACACGCGATTGTAATGCACAAGATTGGGAATATAGGTGTGCTGTCGGCTTTGGGGTGCTGATTGGCTATGCCATCGGTAATCTCTGGCAGCGATGATCCGTATCCGCCGAATACCAGCATCGCAAATACGCCTAATGCCATGAATATCAGCGCAAAGGCGAATATCGGATATACCTTGCCGATAATCTTGTCGATGGGTAGGAGAGTGGCTATTACGTAGTAGATGAATATTATTATTATCCAGAAATTGGAGTTCATCCAGCTTACCGAGCCGCTTGTGAGCTCGTTGAGGATGCCGGCCGGTCCCGATACGAATACCGCGCCCACCATTACCATGAGCACCACGGTGAATATTCGCATTATGCGCTGTGCATTCTTGCCGAGGTATTTGCCTATGATTTCGGGGAGGTTGGATCCTCCGTCTCTAAGTGACAGCATGCCAGCCATATAGTCGTGTACTGCGCCTATGAATATACATCCTACTACTATCCAGATGTATGCGGCCGTGCCGAAGAGCGCGCCTGATACTGCTCCGAATATCGGGCCGAGGCCTGCGATGTTAAGGAACTGGATCATGAAGATTTTCCATGTAGGCATCGGCATGTAGTCTACTCCGTCCTGCATGGTGTAGGCCGGAGTGGGCCTGTTGGGGTCGGGTGCCATGATGCGCTCGGCCAATTTGCCGTATAGCAAATATCCAATCACGAGCGCGATGATTGCTATTATAAATGTGATCATTTGTTGTGTTTTTATTGTTTTTATTTTATGCAAATTTACTAAATTATTATTTGCCTTATCCATCTATTTTTAAAAAAAAGCAAATTTTTTTTCGTATTCCGATTTTTATTAGTAATTTTAGCTCGTTTTATAAATAGTATTTTAGTTACGACATGAAAGTTTTGTATAAATCCATACTTGTACTTGTTAGTTTATTTATTTTGTTGACAGATAATGTTTTGGCGCAGGGAGAGCGATTCTTCACATCCGCAAGGGATATTACGTCCAGTCTTGTCAACAATATATATCAGGATAGCGACGGCATGATCTGGGTATCTACCGAGGATGGACTTAATGTATATAATGGTGTGAATTTCAGACATATAAAGAATGTTTTGGACGATACAACCTCTCTTGCCAACAATTTTGTCCGTCTGGTTTTTCAGGATAAATGCAACGACATCTTTGTGGCCACTATTTCGGGCCTCCAGTATTTTGACCGCGCCACGCAGAAATATATCCTGATACCGGCCTACGCGTCGTCTGGCGAGAGGATTGGATCTGTTAATGTTTCGTCATATTGTCAGGTAAATGATACCCTTATTCTTCTCGGCAGCTCCGGATATGGACTTTTCATGCTCAATAAGCTTGGCGTGGGCCAGTACGAGATGCGCAAGGCGTCTTCTGTGAATATGAGCAATGTGGAGCGCATTGCCAAGGGACCCGACGGCTGTGTGTGGGTTGCGTATTACAATGATGCCATCATCAAGTTTGATGAGAAGATGAATCTCGTTGATATTGTGAACCTTAATCCAGATGAGACTGCTTTCTCCATCTGCCACGAC
>JAZUEG010000114.1:0-6566 GCA_045640025.1 Bacteroidales bacterium | reverse complement strand
TGCCGCCTTCGTCGTACTCAATAGTTTCCACGTCGCCGTATTCGCAGATTACGTTTTGGATGCTGCTGATGTCGGCGTTGTTGTTCTTTTTCTTGTAGAACTTGTTCCAGATTTCGGTTACAATGTCGGTATCAGGCTTCTGGAATTTCCAGCCATCAGCTGATGTCTCCTCAGCGTTCTCTTCCGCTACGGTCTTCTGTGTGGTTGTGGAGTCCTGTCCGCTTGCGGAGTTGTTGTTAGAGTTTCCGCCACCGCACGATGCAAGCATCAGAGTTATGGCAGCTAATGTCAAAAATTGTCTTTTCATAATGAATATATATTGGTTTGGTTTGAAATTACTTCACCACTCCCATCATTCTGAGCCATCTTTCGCAGTCCTCATGCCAGAAGGCCTGAGTCTCGGCTGGATTCTTGGCGTGGAGACCGTGGTCGCCTCGGGAGTAGAGGTGGAGCTCACATTCCACGCCGGCTTCCTTGAGCGCGTCGATGTAGATGGTGCTGTTCTTGTAGGTCACGAGTTTGTCGTTGATGGCGTGGGCCATGAAGGTGGGTGGAGTGTCCTTGGTAACCTGTTTCTCGTTGGAATAGAGGTCAACGGTTTTCTGGTCGGCGTCGCCGCCAATGAGGCCAGCCTTGGTGCCGCCCTCGGTGATTCCGGCCTGCATTGATATTACAGGATAGATAAGTATCGAGAAGTCGGGACGCGCGCTCACCTTCAGCTTGTCCTTATATACTTCCTCATTGTATCTGTTTGATACTGTGGAGGCAAGGTGTCCGCCGGCAGAGAATCCCGCAATGCCGATCTTGCTCTCGTCGATGCCGAGTTCCTTGGCCTTGCTCCTGACGTAGCGTATGGCCTGCTGGGCGTCCATGAGAGGTCCTATGCTGCGGTTCTCCATGGTCTCGTTCTTGGGCAGACGGTATTTGAGCACGAAGGCCGACACGCCTATCTTATTGAACCACTGGGCCTGAACCACGCCTTCCCACATATATGTGAGTCCGAAGTAGCTTCCGCCGGGGCAGATTACAACGGCAGGCTTATCTCCCTCGCCATCAGCTGGATAATAATCGAGAGTAGGAGTTGTTACGGCTGTTATCCAGCCGGGATTGTTCTGCTCGGCCACCTTAGCCTCCCATTCGTCGCTGTGCTTTGCGCCGGGGATCTTGCCGTCCCAGATCTTGATTACCTCCTTGGGGGGATTGGGCTGGTTTTGAGCGGTGGAGTTTGATGCGCCCAAAAACGAAAGGGCGATGATGGAAATTGCTGTTAAGAGTTTTTTCATAATTATGGTGTTTAGTTTTTTTGAATTTTTATGTTGCAAATATATGGATTAATTGCTAAAAATCGCCATTAGCTGAAAAAAAATTTGTGATTTGATTTTTATATTCTATATTTGCGGAAACATTAAAACTTAATAAAATCATGACAGCAGAAACAAAGAAAAATCCAGCTGAGGACATCAAGGAAGAGTTCCGCAGCAAGATAAAGGACGACCCCAAGGCCCTCTGGGACATGTACAAGATGTATGTGGGCTCGGCCGACGACATCAGCAAGCAGAGGCAGACAGCTAATACGTTTTTTCTATCGGTGAACACTGCCCTGATAGCTGTTTTTGGTCTGGTGAAATCTGATGCGGCCAATTTCACAATCTACGGCATCGTGCTTGTGGGTATATTGCTGGCTATCACATGGATGGGCAAGCTCGACAGCTACTCGCGCATGAACAGCGCCAAGTTCGAAATCATCAACATCATAGAGGAGCAGCTCGTGGCCATGCCTTACAACTACGAGTGGCAGATTCTCTCTCTCAAGAAACACACCACATTCTCCACCATCGAGAAGAGGATTCCAATGCTCTTTATCCTTGCGTACGTAATTGTAGGTGCGTTGAAGTATTTTATCGGCTAACAGCATTTAATATTATATGACCAAAGCGATGATAAGTCAGCCGATGGCTGGCCTTACACAGCAGCAGATAAGGGACGCCCGCCGCGGCGCCGAGAGGTATGCAGCTGATAGGGGTTACACTGTGGTGGATTCCGTGCTCGACCTTGGCAATCCCGAGGGCGTAAACCTTGGCCTGTTTTATCTGAGCAAATCGCTCACCATCCTTGCCGAGTGCGAGGTTCTCGTGATGTGCCCCGGCTGGGAAAAAGCCCGCGGCTGCCGCATCGAGAAGCTCTGCGCCGAAGAGTACGGGATTAAGGTGGAGTGCATGTAGGAGAAACCCCCGAAAGTTGTTTGTCCAACTTTCGGGGTTTTCTTTATTATTGCGTGGCTGATTATTGGATATTTTGCTGATGCAAAGATACAAATAATTGCTTACAGGAATTTATTTTATATTTCGAACCAGTTTTCGATCTTGAGATCCGTAACCTCCTGAATAAATTTGAAATCCTTAATGTTACGAGTAACGAGAGTAAGATTGTTGGCCAATGCGGTGGCGGCAATCATGGCGTCTCGGGTAGAGGTTACGTATCCACGTTTTCTTAAAACAGAATCAAAATGAGCATTTATCATCGCCGCTTTTTCGTCATAAGGTAATATTTGGTTTACATACTTATTGAAAATCAAATCCTGATAATATGCCATCAAACGTCGCTTCCTATTACCATCATCCATCTTCAATACACCAAAAACCACCTCGTATAAAGTAACTGACGATACAGAACAATTACTAGTACATTTCTCCAACCTATCAAAAACCAATTGTGAGGGAGAAGGTTTCGTAGGCTCTGAAACAATATTGGAATCCAAAAGATAAATCAAACTCATCTTGACATATATACATAGTTTTCTCTCAGACTATCGCAAAATTCATCAGCAAACTCAGCATAGTCAGGATCTTCAAACATTTCACGACTTTCCTCACGCCATTTCAAATAATCGCGCAAAAAATTGGATTGAGAAGAAACTTGAAACCCAACCTCTTCCTCCTTGCAGACTGGCAAATCTTCCGACTTGGATTCCGCAAAAATTCCGTGGCTTCGCATTATCTCATGAGCCTTCTCTAAGAATTCCGGCATCAAATAATCCGGAAACCCGGCCAATTCCTTTTCAAATATTTCCTTTGTCATAGCAAGCCCTCCTTTTTGAATTATTATCGTTGCAAAGATAAAAAATTTCTACAAACAACATGGGTTGTCCCAAAAGTTTTTTTTTGCGACAGTCTTTTTTGAAAAAAGTGTTGGGATTTTTTAAGGATTTATATATATTTGCGTAATCGAAAACAAGAAGCATCATGGCCAATACTTTTATCAATCCCAAATACCCGGTTCATGTATCCTATTCGTGGAATTACGATGAGGAGGTTAAGAAGTATGCAAAAAATTGTATGCTTGAATATATCCGTGAGAAATATGGAGATATTGCCGGTGTTGATGATAAGATTGAAAAAGTGTTGAGCTTTGATATTGAACACGATTTTGAGATTCTTAGAAATGATTTCGGGATAGCTTCTATTCAATGCGTTTTCGATAAAGGCACTGGAATTAGCGAAGGGACTAACTATGGGGCTTCTATTTCGGATTTTGAACGCACATTGGGAAAAGATGACATTGTTTTGCTTTTCATCAGCTATAAGAGTCTAATGTCGAAGCATTGCTTGCACGAACTGCATTGCATCATCCAAAACAATTCCAAGTACGATCGTGTAATTCCAATAATGCTGCAGGATATCTATTCTATTGAACTCAACGGCACTAAAATAAATTTAGGAAAAGACTATTTTGTTTGGTACGTTAATCGGATGTTTGATTCCTTGAATGACAAGAAGTATTCTGATTTGACCACAACCGATAAAGTTTTAATGGATTCTAAACCAGTCGATTCTATTAATCTCCTTTTTAATGAGCTTTTGGCTGATTCAAAGATTCTGACTGTCGATTTGGAAAAACTCCATGAGCAACAAGATGATAGTAAGTTTAATGAGGATCTTCACAAAGCTTTGGTTGTGGTTGTTGAGGCAGCAAGAAAGTTGATTATTAAATTGGAAGGAAAGGATAATAATGGGCAGACTCCCCAAGCCCCAAAATTCTATTTTCCTCTTGTCAAGAACCTGATAAAGCGTGACACTGAGGTGGAGAAACTGTATGAACTTGTTTCTAAAGATCAGTTCTCGAATCTTTATGGTTTGGGTGGCAGTGGAAAGTCTTCTTTGGTTAATCTGTTGGTGGAGAAGCATAAGGACGAATTCAATCAGATAGCCTGCGTCGTTGTCAATGACAATATTGAGGAAACGTTTGTAAACAAAATAAACGAGACCATCAAATTGGATTTGGACGGCGTAAAGGATAGGTGTGTCGCCGTTCTTTCGTATTTGAGAGAACATTATGAATCGGGAAAACCAAATTTGATGGTGCTTGATGTCAACAGCATGGATTGGCAGGATGTCATGGATTTTGTTGATAAACTTAACAATAATTATTTCGAATATATAAATGGTTGGCATTTTTTGATTATCTCAAGAGAGTTCTTCTCGGAAGGTATGTCAAGTATGGAACTCAGCGCTGATGATGACAGCAACAATGACTTCCTTAAGGAGTTGTTTTTGCGTAAGGCAGGCAAATCTTATAATTATTTCCAAGATTTTGACAAGCTTTTCACGATTCTGTATCATAATCCCTTGCTTGTTGAGCTTTTGGGAATAAAGCTTAAGAACAAGCATAAGCATTCTCTTGAAGAAATTAAAAAAATACTGGGAGATTCTAAATATTATGAGGGCACAACCAAAGGAGGTTCAGTGAATCCCAAAGGCAAGAAGGAAAAAGAGCAAATTCTGATAGGATATCTGTGCAATCTTGTGTCTTACGAAGGATTGAGAGAGGATGAGAAAAATCTTGTCCGTCATTTTGTGATTTGGCCAACTGACTACATAGACAAGGAAGTAATAAAAAAATTACTTGATGGTATATTCGAGTCTGATGAGGTTTTGACCACTATCCTTGACAACCTTCAATCACGAGGATTGTTGTCTCTCGAAGAAAATGATGGCAAACTCAAGTATAAACTTCACGGACTGATTGCAGAATCTGTAAGAAAACAAATTGAGATTGAGTTTTCTGATTATTTGCAATATAATGATAATGTATCTGATATCATTGAGTTAGACTATTGGAGTTTCGTTCCATTTGCCGAATGTATAGGCCATAGTTATTCCAATTATGATATTTATGGTATTGATGAATTCCTTTTCTCAATAGCTGTGAAATTGCAAGAATCTTTCATAGCGCATTGGGCATCGGCATTGTATCAGAAAGTTATAGATATAATAAAATGCAAGGTAGAAAAAGAACCTGACAATCCTGAGTATCAGAACGACCTCGCTTCCGCTTATAACAATCTGGCGAATATGCAGAAAGATTATCTCAACGATTATGCCAGTGCTGAGGAGAACTATAAGAAGGCGATATCGATAATGGAGCGCCTTCCCGAGAACAATCCCGAGTATCAGAACGACCTCGCTTCCGCTTATAACAATCTGGCGACTATGCAGTGTGATAATCTCAACGATTATGCCAGTGCCGAGGAGAACTATAAGAATGCGATATCGATAAGGGAGCGTCTTCCCGAGAACAATCCTGAGTATCAGAACGACCTCGCTTCCGCTTATAACAATCTGGCGGTTATGCAGCGAATGAATCTCAACGATTATGTCAGTGCCGAGGAGAACTATAAGAAGGCGATATCAATAATGGAACGCCTCCCCGAGGACAATCCCGAGTATCAGAACAACCTCGCTTCTGCTTATAACAATCTGGCGAATATGCAGTGTGATAATCTCAACGATTATGCTAGTGCCGTGGAGAACTATAAGAAGGCGATATCGATAAGGGAGCGCCTTCCCGAGAACAATCCCGAGTATCAGAACGACCTCGCTTCCGCTTATAACAATCTGGCGAATATGCAGTGTGATAATCTCAACGATTATGCCAGTGCCGGTGAGAATTATAAGAAGGCGATATCGATAAGGGATCGCCTTCCCGAGAACAATCCAAAGTATCAGAACGACCTCGCTTCCGCTTATAACAATCTGGCTTTTTTTCAAAAGGAAAATTTAAGCGACATTGATTCTGCTATTGTAAGTATGAAACGGGCTGTCAATATATGGTCGAATTGGAAGAATTGTAGCTTACAGTTTATGATTATGTGGCTGGAACGGTCTTTAGAATTGGCTCTATTCTATTACGAGGCTAATAAATACGAGGATTTTTTCGTAACTATACAGGAGATTGTTCCTATAGCATTAGAATGTAAGGAAGCTTATCCTGAAAATGAAAGGGTGCAAAATGTGGCTGGTATAATAATGAAGGTATTGGATTTATTGAATAGAGAATCGGAAGGTGATTGACGATTTATCAACCCTCTCATCAATCTGTTTTGGCGGGTCTGCGTGCCCGCCATATTTTTTTTCTACCCACGCATTTTGTAGGAGGCTGTCCCAAAAGCGAGACAGCCTCTTGTTTTTTTTACGCGGCATTTTCAACTTCCCAAGGACGTTCCATTCTTTGAAATTCTACAAACTTAGTTTTCTTTTGGTTTTCTTTGACTAAATAGCGGCATAAAG
>JAZUEG010000113.1:0-6906 GCA_045640025.1 Bacteroidales bacterium | reverse complement strand
CTCCTTGCTTACCTTTACGGAGATGTTCATTCCCTCGCACAGGCCGGCAGGACGGTCGATTATGGCGCGGGCTTTCACCATTCCGCTGTTTTCCACAAATGGATTAACTTCCGAAATGCGTCCGCCCCATGACTGCCCGGGCATTGAGAATGCGGATACCTCCACCCTGTCGCCTATCCGTACAAGGTGAATCTCGCTCTCCAGGATATTGAAATCCACAGAAAGTGAGTTGGGGTCGATAATGCGGCAGAAGGGTCTGTTTCTGCTGGAGAGATTGCTCTCCCGGTCCTGCAGGTTGGCCACCACGCCTGATATGGGAGCTTTCAGGGTTGCGCTCTCGTAATCGTATCTGGCGGAGTTGTAGTTGGCCTGGGCCTGAAGGAAACCGCTCTTTACCTGAGCGAGCTTCATCACATTTTCGGGAATATTGTCGCTGTCAGGATTCAGTCCCTGTCCAATAATAACGTCCTGCATCTGGAGACGGCACTGCTCGAGCGAGGCCGAGGCCGATTCCAAGGTATTTTTTAGCTTGAACGCATCGAGCTGAGCGATAATCTGGCCCTGCGATACGTGTTTGCCGTTGGAGATTGATATATTGGAGATTACTCCGTCCACATTCCAGTACACATCAGCAAACTTGTTGGCAGAAACCTTGCCATTGCTCACCACCTCCTGATGAAACTGCGACTGAGAGGCCACGGCTACCGATACTTTCTGAGTATCGTCGGCGAGCAGTGTCTGCTGCTTATCCGCATCACCGGTGTTTTCCCCTGCCCCACACGAGCAAAACGCCGAGACAGAAATCAATGTTATTACAAATACTGCTTTCATTAATTTTTTAGTATAAATATTTTTCCTACAAAATTAGCAATACACAATAATCAGTACACCAATATCACCTTTCCCACTATGAACTCCTCGGGTATAAGACCCCAGAAGCGGGAATCGAGGGAGTTTGGGGAGTTGTCGCCACACATAAAGTAATAGTTTTGCCTCATTACGTGGTGGTCTATAGGGCTGCCGTCGATATCGAGGAATCCGCGCTCGTCCCAGATTATCTTGTGGCCGAGCTCCCATTCTATGTATTTGCGGTAGATGCGCACATTCTTCTCATCGAAGTTGATGGTGTCGCCTTTCTTGGGAATGTAGAGCGGGCCGAAGTTGCGCACATTCCAACCGAGGCTGTCCCAGAATGGAAGCGTAACGTATTGCATGCCAATGCGGCGCACGTAGGAGGTATCACGAGAGATATGCTCCTGCATATCCTGAGCTTCTGGCATACCGAGGATCTCATCCTCATGCCCCACCACGTGGTAGCGGCAACTGTCAATATAAAAGGTATCGCCGGGCAGGGCCACGCAGCGTTTCACGAAATACTTCATGATGTCGAATGCTATGGTGTCCCAGCCGAGGTGGCATGTCTGGTTGAATACCATGATGTCGCCACGATGAGGCTCTCCCATGGCATAGCCACGGGTGATTGTGCCATGACGGATAGAGTCATAGTCAGGCACATGAAATGTTCGGCGGCCGTATGCCATCTTATTCACCAGCACGTGGCTACCGACCATCACTGTAGGCTCCATGGAGGGCGTGGGTACCTTGAAGGTCATTATCGCGTAGGTACTGAGCATGTTGTATACGGTGTAGCCAAGTACTAGAATTGCGACTACCATCAGAATTAAATTCGTAATCTTATCTTTCATGAATACGGTATGGTAATAGACTCAGAACTTAAACAAAGATATGCCATGAAGGCTATTCCGCCTCACCACGGATTCTGAATATCCGAGTCACACCTCCAATCCTCACATAAATCTCTCGCATAAACTGCTCAGGTTTATCCGCCTTGAACGTAACTGAAACATTAACACTTTCATTAGGCTCTAATGAAAACTTATCTATTGACGCAATAGTACACTCACATGAAGTGAAAACCGAATCAATCAGAACAGGAGTTTCAGTATAATTTCTTAATATAAATTGCGTAGACATGCTTTCGGAGTATGGGAACTTACCGAAGTTATGTTCCATACCTTTGTCATCCGGGATTACCGACAATGATTCCAAGCTAAATCTCTCGCAAATGGTACGAATGTACAGGTCTTTAATTTTCGGATTCAGCACTGGATTGCCAATGAGAAGTACTCGATTGTCCTCATCTATAAGAAAGGTACGAAACTCTTCTTCATTAGGGAAATGATTAAGTGTATTCAATGAATCGTATGAATCCACGATAACAGGATACCTAAAATTATCTCTGCTAAGCATATATACAACATCATATACCCTATGAGGGTACAAGAAAATCATAGTCGCAACCTGACAATCAGTTATTGAATCTATTTCAGATATAAATTGATTCCATAAAGGCAAATGAGACCTACAAGCCATACAACCAGTAGAATCAATGTAGCTAACTATCTTCAACCTTGAGGTATTTACTACATTTACGGTATCTACCCCATCATTAGACCAATGCAAAAAAGTTGGAAATTTAACTTCTTTATCAATCCACTCCATATAAAGATCCTTGGAGTTATCGTGAGCGCAAGAACTCAGCAAAAACGCCCAAGCAATCAACAGTATAATCTTCATACAATCAATCTATTATACCTTTCATGTCATATTCCACGAAAACAGGATCGGGATTCATGGCGAGGCCAAAAATCACATTCCGCTCCGGATCATACTTGATACAATAAACGTCCATATCAAGATCCACTCTCTTATACGGAGTACCATCCCAGGCATAAAGAAGCATCTGGCGCCCTCCTACAGCAGCATCTTCGTACCGACAACCAGAATATATAAAAACCGCATACTTATCCGTACCGACACCTGCAACAAAATTAACAGGCTGATCCTTGTCACATATTATATACTTGTCCAAAATCTCATACTTAGCAGGGGCGAGGTCATAAGATTTATCCACAGATATTGAATCTCTACAAATTCTACCAAATCCTAAATTCGGGAAATAAGTAACACCCCAAGCAAAATTACGGCATGACGGAGACACTGCAACGGCCGTATTTACAAACATTTGATATTTATATGACCAATCAAGCTGAGAGAGACTCTCCACATTTGGGAAATCAATACATGATATTTTTTCACCAGTACTATCAGCTAAAACAATGAAAGAGGAATCCATAGAAGAAATCATAAGAACACGGTCATCATCTACGAAAATCGAGCCACTTCCCAGGATACTATTCATAGACTTAACACTCAGCTTCAACGAGTCTCCCATGCAATCAGCTGTCAAGAGTTTCCGATGATTAAAATCCTTAACATACAGGCTATCTCCGACAACCTCAATACCAAATCTTCCAAATACATCATACGGACCATCGCCATATCCAACACCCGACACAATCTTTCGGAAATCCATTGACAAAAACTTTACACTTCCATCACCTATATTTTTATTCTCATCAAACACATACCAATCCTTGTATCGGCATACTTGAGAAGGGAACAATACGTTATACTTTTCCAATTCCACTACATTGATACTCGACAAGGAAACAGAATCATTAAAATAGGACAATGGATTATTTAATGGGCTATTAGAGCAACCAGCCACAAGCAACAAACCTGCCACAAGCAGGATAAGAACTGACTTAAAAGATTTCATAACGTTAAAATAAAAATAATAAAGTGCATAGGAGAAATCTTCCCTATACACTTTCTGTTAATAACTTAAATATAAATAAATTATCTAATAATTCTATTTATGAGGAGTACCTTGCATCTCAAAACCTTCATGCCTACAAACACCGATTCCTTTGCATATAAAAGGAACATCAACCTTAGGCTTAATGGCAAGAGCCTCTATGTTCTCGACCTGAAGTTCGGTTAATTCCGACTCATTAATTACACCACTTGCAGCAAAAGCACATACTACGGCTATTACTACTCCAATAATAAACTTCTTCATGATTTTTAATTGTTTAAATTTGTAAATTAACTAAAACGTCTCAGAGATCATACGTACATATGTATTGCGCACTACATACAGACAAAGAGCTCTTTCAAAAGACTGTACAAAATTACAAACTAATTACAGAACCACCAAGTTAATTAATGTTAATTGCATCATTATTTGAAACAAATACTAAGAAATATCGTATAAATAAGTTTAAACATTAATGTCAAAATATCCCGCCTCTATGTACTCGCCATTGCGGCGCACCTTGCTGAGAAGCTCGTTGCGTACGATATCCACTGTGCGGTATGTAGTATTGGTCTCCTCGTCATCAGGAATCTGCGTAATGAGGTTTTCAGGATTCCCATAACGACACGGCAAAAGTAGACTGGACGCATGGTTTCATTTTAAAGCACAATCCAACAACCACCCTTGTCTGGTCCTTGACGCTTTATAATATTACCATCCTGCAAGGCTCTTATCTTCATTGCAACATTACGCAATGAAATACCAAGCTTTTCAGACATTTCTATTGTAGTAATATTCTTATTTGCCTTGATCAGCATCAATATTTTCTGTGAAATATCGGTTGTCGAATCATTTTTCTGTGCATTTCTTGTGCAATCACCAGAGTTTTCTGTGCAATTTTCTGGTTTTTCTGTGCAATCACCAGAATTTTCTGTGAAATTTCCCGAGTTTTCTGTGAAATTTCCTGTGTTTTCTGTGCAATTTTCTGTGTTTTCTGTGCAATCACCAGTGTTTTCTGTGCAATTTCCCGAGTTTTCTGTGCAATCACTTGGGTTTTCTGTGCAATTTTCGGAATTTCTTGTGCAATTAGGCATTGAGATATGAATTTCTGTTCGTGTAGGGTCCAACTGAACAGAGTATCTCACGGTAGCCTTCAGCTCATCCCGCATAGCTGATATAGCATCTGGCATACCCGTGCCCGCACGCTCTCCGATATTCACCAGACTGAACATTTTCATCAGCAGGCCATTTCTCGGGTCTGAGACTCCTCCCGACAATGCGACATTCAACCCCACACGCATATCACCTGGGTTTGAAAAATCAATAGTATTATTGCTACAGCGAATCACCACGCCACGTCTTCCATAATGATCTGCGTGAACAATGGCGTTGAGAAGGAATTCCCTAACAGCAATATGGGTATGAGGCTCATCAATTCGGCTTACTCCATCTGAAATATTGAATGGCACAGGCAAAATACTTTTGAGGCGCGGATATACTCTCCAGAAAAAGTCATAGAGATTGCCGCTCCAATCGCCCGAACTAGAAACAGTTCTATGAGTCCAGCGGATTTTGGGATCAAACATCTCCTGATAATCAAGAAAATACAATGGAATTTCCCTCAGAATCTCGTATTCATATCCAAACATAAGAAGACCTGCCACTGTAGGATGAAACTTATTATCAGAGGCCGACAACTGCATCGCTCCAATATTCCTCAAAAACTGCTCATTGTCGCAGTTGTTCCAAATATGATTGCTATGAAAAGCCTTGAATCTATTGCGATAATCCTTCAATGTCTGATCACAGAAAACCGACATATCCATATCACAAAGAATCTTTCTATCGGCGGTGATATCACAAGCATCCCGGAATATGGCGGAAAGTTGCTCCTTGGTGCAATGGTAGTCGCCCTCAAAATTACGGTGGTATGTGCCTGACTCAGGATTCTGATTAAGATATACAGGACGGATACTGCGATCGGCCCTTGGAACATCAATCACGACAATCTCCTTGCCATCTACAGTCTCTATCCTTACCATACGTTCAGTAAGAATGTTGGCGCTCACCTTCTGATTGTTGTTGATGGTGTTCCAGAAGTCGCTTACTATTTTATGGGCATCATTAACGCCACATACAGAAAACGAATGGTCTTTTGCCTCCGCAATGCCTAAGACAATAATACCACCTTCTGTATTAGCAAACGCGCTATAAGTTTCCCAAATGGAACCTGGCAATCCTTTCTGTGCTTTTTTCACCTCAAGACGATTGTTTTCCTTATATTGAGTCAACTCTGATATATTAAACATACTTTCCATATCCTCCAATAATAGACTTAGGTTCTTTGAATCCCGTATTTTTTCCTTTCCGCAAAATTAACCATTTCCATCCATATCATCAAATCCCCTACCCCACACCAATCCTTAAAAAATGTTAATCTACTATAAATTTCGAAGAAAACATTTGCGCATTACCGAAAACACTACTATCTTTGCCGTACGATACAACAAGTAATTATTTAATCCAAACATTATGGCAAACGAAACAACAACCCAGAGTCTGACCAAAGCAGAACTCACCATCATGAACTATCTTTGGGACAAGGGACAGGCCACCGTACAGCAGCTCCACGACGAGTACGAAGACCCCAAGCCGGCCTACACCACCACACTCACAGTAATGCAGGTGCTCACAAAAAAAGGCGTGGTAACATTCGACAAAAAAGGAAAAGCCAACGTATACAGGCCGCTCCTATCCCGCGAGCAGTACCAGGGCCACTTCATAGAGCACGCCCGCCAAAACGTATTCGGAGGCTCCATGCGCAGCTTCTTCTCATTCTTCGCCAAGAGCGAAAAAATCAGCAAAGACGAGCTGAAGGAAATCCTCAAGGAAATGGAAGAAGATGAAGATGAACGCTCGTAGAGACGCACGGCCGTGCGTCTTTACCAAAACAACAACTGAAACACACCAAAACCGAAAAATTATGACACTCCTATTCCTGAAATTCCTCGCATCGTCGGCCCTGCTCACCGCTCTCTACTGGCTGGCACTCCGCGGCAAGGCCACATACAAGGCATGCCGCATATACCTGCTGTCGGTCCCCGCGCTCAGCATACTCATGAGCACCATCACATTGGAGGTCCTGTCGGCCGACAGCCAGCTGATACCGGCCAACATAATGCCGCGCATCACCATAGAGCGCCCATCAGCCGCCCCGCTCCACC
>JAZUEG010000112.1:0-5063 GCA_045640025.1 Bacteroidales bacterium | reverse complement strand
CAAGGGACAAATGGAACTGTATCTCCGTTGGCTTGAGTTAAACGAAATGGAGCCCGACGAGCAACCTCCTTTGGGTCTTCTGCTCTGCACCGAGGGCGGAGACGAACAGATAGAACTCCTGCAACTCGACAAGGCTGGAATCCGTGTGGCTCAGTATCTTACAGAACTTCCATCAAAAGAAATACTGCAAAGGCAACTTCAGAAATCTCTCGCCGAGGCCAAGGCAAGGATCGAGAATTTCCCTCCGGAAGAGGAATAATCAACAAAATGACCACGAACAGGAAGGAAGTCCAGTTCGTGGTCACTTTGCGAAAGATTGTCCTTTCTCATATTCTTATATTACCTTTGTAAGCGATACCCAAAACTCCAACAAGTTGTTGGAGAATTAGGGAAGATATTTATAATCAATCAGATATAATTCTGCAACAAGTTGTTGTAGAATTCAGAGAACGTATTTTCAAATTGTCGCAACACTGCCGCGACAATTATATTGATCTCTTAAAATCAATACATTACAATTAATCAATCTATATTCCAGTACGCATCATCAAATCCATCGAAGGCATCAGAATAACTATCTTCTGTCGAGTATGAATGTTGTTCGGATCTATCATCATCACAAAAATCCAATTCGCGTAATTCTCGTACATCATAATGAAATTTCCCAAACATATCCTGATTATCAATATCAATGTTTGGCGATTTACAAATAATCTTAGGAGGGAAATCCTTATCAAATACGTGCTCTCCAATAAATGATACGTTCTCAGGAATAGTAATCAGTTTTAAAGAGGCGCAACCAAGAAATACATCATCCATAATTTCATTAACACTTTCAGGAATAGATACAGACTTAAGATTAATACATCCCTCAAAAGTACCAGAATCTATACATTCCACACCATCAGGAATATTAATAGACTCCATTTTTTTACAATTTTGAAAAGAACCATAACCTATTTCTTTTACACTTTTGGGTATATTTACTGTTCTAAAGGCACATCCCTTAAATACATTATTGCCAATAGTAATAACATTATCAGGAATAAAAACGGACTCCATTTTTTTACAATTCTCGAATACAGAGTCATTAAGAACTGTTATACCATTGGGGATAGTGATTGAATACAATGAGCAACCTTGGAATGCTCCAATACCAATATGATTCAAGCAATTGGGCAAATCAATCTTATTCAAGTGACATCCCTTAAACGCACGATCTCCCAAAAAAATAATTTTATTGGGGAAAGATACCATTTTAAGAGATTCACAATCACAAAAAACTTCATCGGTAATGGCCATAAGATTTTCAGGCAATTTCACCTCCAGCAAGCCCTTGCAACCTTTAAATGCCCTAGGTCCAATGTCAGAGACTGATTCTGGAATTCTAAAAACGTAATTATTACTTTCATAATAATAATCATAATTATTCCAATTAGAACTTTCATATTCTTCCTGCTTTCTTTGTCTCTCTCGTTCTTCTTCAACATCCGAAATATTATCAGCAAACAAGTGTTCACATCCCATAAAAGCCTCTTCTCCAATGCTTATAAGATTATTGGACAACGTAACACCTTCCAACTCCTTAAGTTTAGAAAAAGCCTTTGATCCGATACGAGTAACACTATCAGGCACAATAACATATTTAATGGACGAAATCAGATCTTCATCATAGTCGAAAAAGCCTTCGTTAATTTCCTTAATACCATCAGAAATTGCAAGAACTACATTAGCCCTATAATCCCAAGGACTATCTCCAAAAACTTTTACACTTTCAGGTATTATTAAAGAATTAAGACTATAACACCCATCGAAAGCATAATTTCCTATTTTTTTTACACTATTAGGCACTGTGATAGTCTCCAACTGAGTACAATCCTCAAAAGCACGCTCATCAATACAGACAATAGTATTAGGTATAGTTACAGATTGCAGTTTTTCACAATAACCAAAAGTACAATACTTAATATTTCTTACGCCGTAAGGAATAGTCACAGACCTCAAACTTTTACAACCTTCAAAAGCATACGCACCAATTTCAGATATACTATTAGGAAGAACAACTTTATTTAATTTGTCACAATGAGCAAAAACACTCAATCCTATATTGATAACACCTTCTGGTATAGCAACGGACAACAAACTGCAACAACCATTAAAAGCATCGTCTTCAATAATTTCAACACTATCAGGAATAATAACGGACTTCAAAGATTCACAACCGCTAAACAAACCTTCACTTATTGTCCTAACACCACCAATGGACACTGATTCTAACAAAGGACAGTCTGCAAATGCAGATTCTCCTATATATTCAACGCTGTCAGGTACAATAACGCTTTTGAGATTTTCACATTTATAAAATGCCAAATCGTCAATATGCGTCACACTATTAGGAATTGTAATCGATTGAAGATATTTACATCTATAAAAAGCACTGTTTCCTATCATTGTTACTCCTTCTGGAATATCATAATTAGATATCCCATCACAACCTAAATATAAAACTATAGTCTTCTGATCATTTGAAAAAATAACATTATTAATTACCTTGTAACGAGGGGACTTATTAAAAACAACACATTGACAACCCGCCAAAAAATTAGAAGCAATACTAGTGACACTTTCAGGCATAATAACATATCTTAATTGTTTACAATTTTCAAAAGCCAAACCATCTATACTAGTAACTCCATTAGGAATAGTTAAACCAACAAGATTTTCACAACCAGAAAAAGCGCGACAACCAATAGTTTTCAAACCATTTGGCAACTTTACTGTTTGCAAATGTGTACAACCTGAAAACACAGAATCTCCCATAAGAATTATACTATCGGGAATATCAACCTTTTTAAGCATAGAAGTAAAATTACACGACTTGCCATTGTCAACAACAAAAGCACTATCGCATATCATTTTCGTTCCCTCTTTGATTGAATATTCTTCAAGTTCCTTATTAACAACCCTCAGCAATCGCAATCCATCCTTACTATAAATTCCGCCAAATTCATCCTTAACTCCATTTTCAATATCCTCTTTAGTCACTTCAGTTGTCAACTTCTTCTGTCCACAATAAGGGCAATAATTGAATTCGCAATCGTATTCTTTGTCGCAAAATAAACATTGTATCTTCTCCATCGGTTCAAGTTTTATGTGGTTATAAGTAGTACAAAAATAACAAAACTATTTTCTATTTCAAAACTAATCGCCAAAAGAAAATATCGCAATTTATATCGGAATTAAGACAACACTGTTGACACAATTTGTGCCGTTCGAAATGGCACAAATTCTCCCACAAGTTGTTGCAGAATTGGGTTTATACCACAAAAACACCAAGTAAAACACCACAAAAATACCAAGCAAAATACCACAAAAACACCAAGTAAATTTGGCAAAGTCCGTAAATATATATACATTTGCGCATAATTTCACAGCGACAAAATATGGAATATCTAAATAGAATTATCGACGACACATTATCAGACTATCTTGAAGCATTTGGCGCGGTTCTCATAGAAGGACCTAAATGGTGTGGGAAAACCACGAGTGCCGAAACCAAAGCCCAAAGCGTAATAAAAATGCAAGATACTGATAAGAGAGAAGAATACATAACAACAGCAAACACCAAACCATCACTGCTACTCATTGGAGACACGCCAAGACTAATAGACGAATGGCAAGACGCCCCTGTTATCTGGGACGCTGTACGCACTATGGTGGATAAACGTGGTGTGCCAGGTCAATTCATCCTAACAGGCTCAAATGCCGTGGACAAGAAAAAAATACTACACTCAGGCACGGGAAGAATAGCAAGACTGAAAATGCTTCCTATGAGCCTGTGGGAAACCAAAGAGTCTAATGGCAAAATATCACTGAGTGAATTATTCAACAATCCCAACTACGACATAGACGGCATAAAATCAGATCTCAGCATTGAGCAACTGATATTCGCTTCCTGCCGTGGGGGCTGGCCTGCAACATTAAAAATGAAATCAGACAAAGCCAAACTGCTTGTAGCCAGAAACTATGTAGACTCTCTGTGCAAAGAAGACATTTCAAGAATAGACGGAATAAACAGAAACGAGAAAACCACTAGAATGATTCTACGCTCATATTCCAGAAACATTTCTACGATAGCAAAAAAGACATCCATAATACAAGACATCACATCTTCGGGAGAAGTTTCGATATCGGACACAACCTTCGACGATTACATCAACGCCCTGAATAAATTGTATGTAGTAAGCAACATAGACGCCTGGTGTCCTGCAATAAGAAGCAAAACAGCCATTCGCAGTGGCGTGAAACTTGCGTTTACAGACCCATCCATTGCAGTTGCCTCGTTAGGTCAGACTCCAGATTCTCTTTCGCAACAATTAAAGACTTTCGGTTTCATATTTGAACAACTATGTGTACGCGACCTTAAAGCATATACACCAGGGTTCGACTCCCACATATCATATTACCGTGACCGTTATGGACTTGAAGCCGACTTGGTACTTCACCTCGATGACGGCAGATATGCTCTTATAGAATGTAAACTTGGGAGCCGTGAGATTGAGGAAGGTTCTGCTCACCTTCTTGAAATAAAAAGACTTATACAAGAACACAACAAAACAGAAAAACAAGTTCCGTTGCGAGAGCCTGATTTGTTGATGATTCTCACTGCCGGAGAAATGGCATATACCAGAGCCGACGGTGTAAAGATTGTTCCAATAGGGTGCCTTAAACCTTAATCCAGCATCACAAACCCTGCCCAGTAATACGCCTCGGGAAACCGTGCCCTCACCGCCTCCTTGGCTTTCAAAAACGCCTTATGTCTGTCGCCGGAGGCGAGAAGCGCACGATAAAATTCCGTCATCAAGAGCGAGGTCGCATTGTCGGAGACCTTCCATAATGACATCACAATTGTCTGAACACCAGCACTCTTGAAGGCCCGTTGAAGTCCGAAAACGCCGTCGGTGTTGATATCGCCAAGGCCAGTCTCGCAAGCGGAGAGCACCACCATCTGGGTCTTGGAGAGATCCAAGTCCTTGATTTCCTGAGCGGTGAGGATTCCGTCG
>JAZUEG010000111.1:0-2139 GCA_045640025.1 Bacteroidales bacterium | reverse complement strand
GGGTGGACGAGGGCGCTCGCAACAAGGGATGGTGCACATTCCTGATACACGGAATAGATGACGACGGCGGATACTCGGCCATAAAATCGCAGGAGCTGGAACAGCACATAAAATACGTAGCCGGACAGCCCCACAAATTCTGGCCAGCCACTTTTGCGCAGGTTTGCAAATACATAATGGAGCGCGACGCTATGCAAATCTCCGAGACAGCCGACAAAAAGGCCATAACCGTAGATGTAATCTGCAAGGCCACCAGCAATATCACCAAGCTGAACGAGCCCATCACGATATCGAGAACTCTGCCCCAGGGCTGGAAATCGGCCCAGGTAAAGGAAGACGGCAAAAAGATTGCCTCCAAGATAGAAAACGGCAAAATAATTGCCGACGTAGTTCCGGGCAGAAAATACCAGATTTGCAAGAAGTAGAAATATCTTAACACTAAACCACAACTAAAACTTTATGGCAAAAGAATTTACACGCGCCGACGGCAGCGTACTCAGGAGCGGATACATGGCATCCGCCAAGCCTAAATCTCAGGCCAAGAAATTCATGGCGAAGGCAAGCTCATTGCCTCCCAAGGTAGACCTCCGTCCGCAGATGACACCCATCGAGAACCAGGGCCAGATAGGATCATGCGTGGCCAACGCCACAGCAGGCGCCGTAGAGCACCTGATAAAGGTAACACAGGGCGTACACTACGATGTAAGCCGCCTCTTCATCTACTACAACGCGCGTGCATACCACGACTGCGAGAATGAAGACTCGGGCACCTACGAGGAAACCGCCGTGCAGAGCCTCGAGGAATTTGGTGTATGCGCCGAATCCACATGGCCATACAAGGACACCATGAAGGCCCTTACCACCAAGCCAAACAAAAACGCATACAACGAGGCCAAAAACTTCAAGATAAAGGAATACCAGCAGGTAGATACCAACCTGAAGGCTTGGAAATCTGCCCTCGCCGAAGGTCACCCTATAATATTCGGAATGAGCCTTTTCGACTCGTTTGACCGACAGAAGAGGCCGGGCCTCGTGCCAATGCCTTCAGCAAGGGAGATGGCAAGGGAATCGCACGCCGGACACGCAATGCTCTGCGTGGGATACTCCGATCCCGACAGGCTGTTCATAGTAAGGAACTCATGGGGCACAAGCTGGGGCGACAAGGGCTACTGCTACATCCCATACGACTACATGATGAACGAGGAATACAACGGCGGCGACAGCTGGGTGCTATACTCCGCCGATCCCATCGACACATCAAAGGTTCAGGAAGAGGCTTGGAGCGACGACGACGACGAGTCGATAGTTCCCGACATCGATACAGCATTCTCCGATATGGACGATGAGACATGGGAGGAACTCTGCGACGCCTGCGGCGATTACGATATAATTTACCGCATAGGCGGACTCTATGTGGCCGCGGCCGTAATGGACGAGGAATTCGGCGACGAGGAAAAGGACATGGCGGCCGAGAAACTTCAGGACATTCTCAAGTACTTCGGCGTAAAGATGAACGCCAAGAAGGTGGTAAACCACTGTCTGGATCTTGCTCAGGACGAGGAATTCCTGACAAGCTCAATGATAATATTCGCCAAGTATCTGCCAGACTCGCTGAAGCTCTACATCCTGAACGACATGATAGAGATAGCCGGCGCCGACGGCCTGGACGACGAGGAGGAAGGCTTCATAAACGACATGGCCGAAATCTTCGACATAGAGGAAGGCACCGAGGCCATGGAGTTTGACGACGAGGATGACGACGACTATTGGGACGATGACGACGAGGAGTACGACGAGGACGATGACGAGTACGACGAAGACGAAGAATACGATGAGGATGATGAGGAGTACGACGAAGATGAAGACGATGACGACGACGACGAGGCTCCAACTGTACCCGAGGCCCTAAGCGAAATAAGCGAGAAGGAATGGGACAAGATAAACAGGAAACTCGGCGACCACGACCTCGTAGAGCGCATTGTTCATCTGCTGATGATAGCCGGATCCAACGACGACGTGGACGAAGATGTCTACTCCGAAATTGTAAACGATATTTGCGAATGCTGCGAAGTGGATACCGAGGAATACACCGGTTCGGTATCAGACGAGATAGACTATGAGGAGACTCTCAATCTATTC
>JAZUEG010000110.1:0-9820 GCA_045640025.1 Bacteroidales bacterium | reverse complement strand
CGACGGAGGTCTCGCACAGCTCAATGCGCCCAAGGGTACATACATAGCCTACGCCACATCGCCCGGCAAAACCGCATCCGACGGCAATGCCAACAGCACCAACGGCGTATACACCGAGCAGCTGGCCAAGGCAATGGTAGTGCCTCCAGCCAAGCTCGAGGACGTTTTCAAGCAGGTGAGAAACGAGGTATTCCGACTCACCAACGAGCAGCAGATCCCTTGGGAAAACTCATCGGTATTCGGCGAGTTCAATTTCGTAAGGTAGGTATCAGCTGATACAGTATAAATTGCCATCAGCTGATACAATATAAATACTGTATCAGCTGATATAATAAAACAAAACTATAATATGAACACAACAAGCAAGAAAATAATGGCCGCTGCCATGGCCATGCTCGCATCTGCCGGAAGCTATGCCCAGTGCATAGACGGCAACTGCGAGGATGGATACGGAGTATATCTCTACAGCAACGGCGAGAGATACGAGGGCTACTGGAACGACGGAAAACAAAACGGTTTTGGAGCCTACACAATGACAAGCGGCGACACCTACGTGGGCCAATTCCTGAACAACGCCTACAACGGCAAGGGCACATACTCATGGGCCCAAGACGGATGCAAGTACATAGGCCACTGGCAAAACGGCAACCGACAGGGAATTGGAACCTACATCCTGAGCGATGGAAACGTGATTTCGGGCGTCTTCATGAACGACGAGATGCTGGACGACGACCAGAAGGCCGAGGGCTGCATTAACGGCGACTGCCACAGCGGTTTCGGAGTGGCCATCTATGACAACGGCGCCGTGTATGAGGGCTACTGGAACAACGGATACCCCAATAGCCAGGGCAAGATGACTGAGCCGGACGGTTCGGTATACGAGGGCGAGTTCCTGAACGGATACTACAACGGTTTCGGCACCAGAACCACTCCCGACGGAACTGTAAAACGCGGATTGTGGGAGGAGGACAGATTTGTAAACGAACTGAATCCCGAGACCACCAAGGGCGACATTTCCGGCAACACCACCAACGGATACGGAGTATATGTGTTTGACAGCGGCGACTACTACATGGGATACTGGAAAGACGACCACGAAAACGGACAGGGAACCTTGTTCTGCATAGACGGCACCAAGATGCAGGGATGCTGGGAAAACGGCGAGCTGAACGGTTTCGGAATAGTGGACTATCACCTCAACAAAGAACACGAACTTGAAAAATACATCGGCGACATCCGCAACGACGATGCCTGCGGCTACGGATGCATGATCTGGAAGGACGGATCGATATACTACGGACAGCTGAAGGAAAGCGAACCCAACGGCCAAGGCGTACTATATGATACCGACAAGGGCAGCGTAAAGCAGCAGGGCGTTTGGGAAAACAACACGCTGATCCGTGAGATGGATGAGAACGACTTTGACCTGATATACGGCTCCAAAAACGGATTCGGAATCAAGCTCACCATCGACGGAAGATACGCCGGCCAGCTGCTGAACGGAATCCCAAACGGCCAGGGCACACTGAGATGCTACACCGGATTTACCGCCGTGAGCAACAATTTCGTAAATGGAAAGATCCAGGGCCAGGGAATGCTGGAATGCCCCGACGGCAGAAGATACGTGGGCGAGATGCTGGGCGCGGCCGCCAATGGCAGGGGTACTCTATATTTCAGCGACGGAACTTCGCTCTCGGGCACTTTTAGAGACGGCGACTTGGTAGAAGAGGGCCAGAACTTTGATATGGCAGTATCCAAGCCACAGATTTCTTGGATATCGCCATCATCCGACGCCGAGACCACCGAGCAGAATACCTCTGTGGAGCTTTGCGTGGCCTCCAACGACAAAATAGAGGAAATAATCATCTACGTAAACGACGAGGTGAAGAGCAAGAAGGTGAACCCCAGAAACCTAAAGTCCAAGAACTCCAATTGCGACTACAATTTCAAGTTCGACATAGAGCTGAATCCCGGCAGCAATGTGATATACGCCACTGTGAAAAACAAGGGCGGTATCTCCACCACCGAGAAACGCACCGTAACCCTGCAGAAGAGCGACAAGATATCGGAGGTAAAGCGCCTGGCACTCATCATCGGAAACTCCAACTATCAGAGCATCACCCCTCTTGCCAATCCCAAAAACGACGCCGAGCTTATGGGCAGCATACTCAAGCAGCTCGATTTCGAGACCATGGTTTTCACCGACCTCGGCAAGGACGACATGATAAAGAAAATCAGGGAATTCGGATCAAGACTCAGCGAAACCAAGGCCGTAGGATTGTTCTTCTACGCCGGCCACGGCCTGCAGGTGGATGGCGACAACTATCTGGTGCCCGTAAATGCCGAGATATCCAAGAAACAGGATGTGGAGTTTGAGTGCGTAAACCTGAAGCGACTGCTCGGCGAGATAGACTACGCCGGCAACGACCTCAATATCATAATCCTAGACGCCTGCCGGAACAATCCGTTTGCCAATATGCGCGCCATCAACGATGGAGGCCTGGCCGCGATAAACGCCCCAAAGGGTACTTTCATCGCATTTGCCACGGCACCGGGATCTGTGGCCTCCGACGGCCAACCCGGTCAAGCCGGACAACCCGGCAACGGACTATACACCTCTCAGCTGGCCAAGCACATAGCTGAGCCCAACGCCACCATAGAAGAGGTGTTCAAGAAAACCCGCACCGATGTCTACAATATGAGCAACAAGGAACAGGTTCCTTGGGAAAACTCATCAATCTTCGGCGACTTCTACTTCAAGAAATAATAAAAAGGCGTTCCGCAAAGAAATCATCTGCGGAACGCCTTTTTTCATTGTCAGAAGTTTTTCCTGAAATATTCCATGTGCTTGAGCCCCCGAGGAATATAGTTGGGATCGTAAGTCTTGTTTTTGCCGGGCTCCTTGACGGCATGGCCGGTGTTGTGAATATGGAACGCGTCCTCGTACCGTCCCTTGCGGATATAGTCGCCGTAGGTCCTGTTAATCCATTCCACGCCGTGCTCCAGCGAGTTGGGTCCGCGCAGGTCCTTTATCTGGATATTCAGGTGCAGGCATTTGTAGCCCATCAGCTGAAACGGTCCCCATGAGCTCGCGAGATTCTTGAGGGCGTCGTCGTTGGCGTCGCCTATCTCGTCGGCACTTATACCCTCCAGCTTCCGCTTTCCCGATTTCACATCCTTCAGCTTGTTGTATACACCCTTCTCGAATCTCGGCGGCACATCGCGCCTGCCCGAGCATTCCAGCATTATCAGGGCCATCAGATAGTCTTTGTCGAGGTCGTATTTCTGTGCCAGCACCTTGATCTCGCTGCCGTAGTTGGCTATCGCGGCATCGTATCCCACCTCGGTGGGCTGTATCTGATTCTTGGGTTCGCCGGGCCTGGCCACAAGGTATATCGCCAGACCAACAAGTATGGCCCAGAGCCACCAGTGCGACTGCTGCTTCTGTTTCATCTTCTTGGCCTTTTCGGTACGTGTTTTTTTGCGTCTATAGTTTGCCATAAGTCTTGAATTTTCGAGACGCAAAAATAAGACATTTCAGCTAAAAATCCAAATTTTTTCTTTCAGCTGAAATCACCATTCCAGTACATCGCCCCAGGTCTCTCTGGCGAGGTTTTCCATGAATTTCTTGGAGAATCCGGCTCCGCCCTTGTAATGCAGGCATCCGTGCTGCCGGGCCAGCGCCTCGGTGTAGTCCTTCAGGCGGTATACGGTGAAATTTTTCCTGTTGCCGAATACCTTAGGGTCATATTCCCAATGGTTTACGAGCGGTATCACGGTTCCGTTCACGTATTTGGTATCGCCCTCCTTGCAGAATGTGATATTGGCCATAGCCTCCAGCTGACACTTGGCATCGCGGAACATCGACATGAAATTTCCGAGAGAATAATACACCAGCATCTTGCCGCCGCTCTCGCGCGCAATCCATTCCACGGGCTCCACAATGTGGGGATGCGTGCCTATCACCACATCCACACCGGCCTTCAGGAAAATCCTCGTATACTTATTCTGCATATCGTCGGTTGTCATCAGGTATTCGGTCCCCCAGTGCGGCAAAACCACCACAAAATCAGCCAATTGCCTTGCGCGGGCCACATCACTCATTATCTTGCTCTCGCTCAGTATATCCACGCAATGCTCGTTTCCCTTCAGGTGTTCGTCGCAGTTTACTCCGTAGGTATAGTTGAGCAGCGCTATGCTCATCCTGCCGTCGCCTATCACGGTGATGGTGGTATCAGCTGATGCGCGGTGAATTCCGCAAAGCTCTATTCCGGGGTACTTTTCCCAGAAATCTACCGACTTGCCGAGCGCCTCCACGCCGTGGTCCAGCACATGATTTGTGGCCATAGTCACCACATTGAACCCGGCCTTCACCAGGGCTTGGCCCACAGCATCGGGCGAGTTGAACTTGTCGTATCCGTGGTAAGATCCCCAGCGGTTGGGGCTGTGGATGTATTTCAGCTCATCGTCGCCGGCCTGGTATCCGCCATCGCCGCCGAGCGGAGTCTCCTGATTTACA
Organism: Bacteroidales bacterium; assembly: GCA_045640025.1. Taxonomy (GTDB): domain Bacteria; phylum Bacteroidota; class Bacteroidia; order Bacteroidales; family UBA3824; genus UBA3824. The sequence goes on along the minus strand of JAZUEG010000110.1, from coordinate 5,301 downwards.
ATAGCATAGTCGGCGTCCTTCAGGTAACGCGATATGTTGTCGTAGTTTCGGTCAAAGTTGAACGAGTCCTTCCCCACCCTGCCGTCCTCCAGCATATACCAGTCATAGAGATTGTCGCCCACGGCCAGCATCTGCATCACATACAGAGTCTCGGGTTCGTCGTCGTCGGGTATTGTATCAGCTGATGGCGGGATATTTCTCTCAGCTGATAGCGTGGATTTTTGGGCAACTGATGAGCACGAAAGAAAAACGCCATTAGCTGAAATAAAAAATAATAAAATAAAAATTGTCTTTCTCATAATATCGGTAACAAAAAAGCCCAGCAATGACAGAATCATGGCCGGGCCGTATAGAATTAGTTGAAAATCATGGGATTACTTGAGGAGTGCGAGAGCCTTGTTGAGTCGTACGAAAGCCTCCTCGATGCGGTCGAAACCTACTACGTAGCTCATGCGGATGCAGGAATCCACGCCGAATGCGCCGCCGGCTACTGTGGCCACGTGTGCTACATTGAGGAAGAAATCTGCGAGCTCAAACGAGTTGGTGATCTTCTTGCCCTCGTAGCTCTTGCCGATGTATGCGCTGAAATCTGGGAAACAGTAGAATGTGGCAGGAGGTACATTGAGCTTAACGCCTGGGATAGATGTAAGGCCCTTCACCATCATGTCGCGGCGTGCTATGAGCACCTCGTTGTTCTTGTCGATGATGGTCTGGTCGCCGTTGAGAGCCTCGATGGCGGCGCGCTGTGCTATAGAGCATGTGCCCGATGTGGTCTGGCCCTGAAGCTTCTTGCAGGCCTTGGTGATCTCCACTGGAGCGGCCATGTAGCCGATACGCCAGCCGGTCATAGCGTAAGCCTTGCTGAGGCCGTTGATTACGATGGTCTGGTTCTTAACGCCCTCAAACTGGGCTATAGACTCGTGTGAGCCGTCGTATGTGAGGTGCTCGTAGATCTCGTCGCTGATGATGGCGATCTCAGGATGCTTGGCCAGTACGTCGGCCAGGGCCTTGAGCTCGTCCTTGGTGTAGATGCTGCCCGAAGGGTTCGATGGAGCGTTCAGTACAAAACCGTGGGTGTTTGGAGTGATGGCTGCCTCAAGCTGCTCTGGAGTAATCTTGTAGTAGTTCTCCAGCTTGCCCTCTATGATTACTGGGGTGGCGTTGCATAGCTTTACGAGGTCTACGTAAGATACCCAGTATGGAGTTGGGATAATCACCTCGTCGCCCTTCTGGAAGAGTACCTGCATCACATTGGCGAGGCACTGCTTGGCACCTGTGGAAACCATGATCTGGTTCTCGGCGTAGTCGAGATTGTTCTCTCTCTTGAACTTGCCCTGGATAGCCTTGATGAGGTCCTTGTAGCCAGGCACGGGAGTGTAGAAGGAGTAGTTGTCGTCGATGGCCTTCTTGGCGGCGGCCTTCACGTTGTCGGGGGTGAAGAAGTCTGGCTGGCCTACAGTCAGGTTTACAACATCAACGCCAGACTCCTTGAGCTCCTGGCTCTTCTGGCTCATTGCGAGGGTCTGCGACTCGGCTACCCTGTTAATTCTGTCTGATAATCTCATTTTGAAATGTTTTTATATGTAATATGTATTTTGTTTTATATTTTGGGTCTTTTGATAAATCATTGAGGGTCAACGTTTAACGCGATTATCAATCCCGGTTTTTTCACGTAGGCCCTCAGTTGTCCAATTTGCGCTAAAATACAATTTTTTGCTTGAATTCCATAATGATTTCTGCTAATTTTAAGTAAAATTTCCTTAATATACAGATTTTGTATTCTGCTCAGGAGCGGATACTCAGGACCAAGCACGCCGTCGCCGAAAAATTTCCTCAGCTCGCGGGCCAGATAGAGTGCGCAGTCGTCGAGGAAGAGGCTGTCCTTGTGTTTCAGCTGTATCTTTATCAGCCTTGTGTATGGCGGATAGGCAAACATGCTGCGCTCGGCCACCACACGCTTGTAGAATGTTTTGTAGTCAGCCTTTACAACGTCCTGAAAAACAGGATGCTGAGGCTGAGACGTCTGGATGAGCACCTTTCCGCGGATGTCGCTTCGGCCGGTGCGTCCGCTCACCTGGCTAAGAAGCTGAAAAGCCCTTTCCTCGGCCCTGAAATCGGGGAAATTGATAAGGCTGTCGGCATTCAAGACTCCGGCCAGACGCAAGTCCTTGAAATCGAATCCCTTGGATATCATCTGAGTGCCGGCTATTATGTCGATGAGTCCGTTTTCGAACTCGTAGATTATCTTCTCGTATCTCTGACGCGATGTTGTGACATCGGCATCCAGGCGCGCAATTCTGGCTTCGGGAAAGAAAACCTTGATCTCGTCCTCTATCTTCTCGGTGCCGAAACCCTTGGTTATCAGCTGAGTATCGCCACATGCCTTGCAGGTGCGGGGCATATCCATCACGTATCCGCAGTGATGACATACAAGACGGTTTTCGCGCTTGTGATACGTGAGGCACACATCGCAGTTTTCGCAGACCGGCACCCATCCGCAGGCGGAGCATTCCACGTAAGGCGAGAATCCGCGTCGGTTTCTGAACAGTACCGACTGCTTGCCCTGTTTCATCGTGCCGTCTATCTCATTGAGCAGATAATTGGAAAACAGCGACCTCATCTGATTCTTGCGCTCAGCGGCACGGGTATCAACTATCTGAATCTCAGGCAGTCCAGCGTCGGAATAGCGGCGGTTGATCTCCACGAGGCCGTATTTGCCGTTCAGCGCATTGTAATACGAATCGATGCTTGGAGTTGCCGATCCGAGCAGCACCTTGGCGCTGTGCATGGCAGCTAATACAATGGCCGAATCGCGCCCGTGATATCTGGGAGCCGGATCCTGCTGTTTGAAAGAGTTCTCGTGTTCCTCGTCTACAATCACGAGGCCCAAGTTGCTGAAAGGCAGGAATATCGACGAGCGCACACCCACTATCAGCCGGCATTTTCCGTTGTCGTCTTTCGACATTAGATGCCATAGCTCGGCGCGCTCGTTGTCCGAAATCTTGCTATGATATATTCCCACAAGATTGCCGAAAACCTTCTGAAGGCGCCTGATAATCTGCGAGGTAAGTATTATCTCTGGAAGAAGATAGAGCACCTGCTTGCCCTCGCGCAGGCACTTGTCGATGAGGTTGATATATATTTCGGTCTTTCCGCTGCCGGTAATGCCGTGCAGAAGCACCGTATTCTTGTCATTGAAATAAGTCTCAATCTTATTGAGCGCCGTCAGCTGAAAATCCGTAAGATCATGATAAAGCTCCAGGTCGCCGTTGTACTGCTGCAGGCGGCTTACCTCCAGTTCTGTTTCAGCTAATACATTTTTCAAAATAAGAGTCTGGAGCGATGACGGCGATACGCGCGTATTCCTGAGCATATCGGCCTTGCGCATCCTGCCATATTCCACAATTAGATTGTTGGATAGTTTTACGCCGGAATTCTGAAAATAGAACATAAGTACCTCAAGCTGTTTCGGGTACTTTTTCTCAAGATTATCGAAAATAATGCGGAGGTCGTCCTCGTTTTTTAGGTGGGGCGACAATGAGATAAATTTTTCTAACTTGGGCTTATACTTTTCCTCTATCACCTTGTCAGCCACAAGATAGCCCATAGCGATAAGATTTCTGACAAGGGAAATACTATTTTTCTGACCTGAAAGCTTGGAAGCCTTCGATAATTCTATATCGGTGTTTTTTTCGCTGAAAACACCCAAAAACATTGCCTCCTTTGGACTCAGCTCGTTGAAATCCAGAGGCTTGGCGGTGCGGTAGAGCATGGTCTCGCTCTCCAGCTTGAGCGATGATGGCACTGCTGCCCTGTATACCTCGCCCAATGTGCATAAATAATAAGACGCAATCCAATCCCAGAAACGGAGTTGAATTGCGTTTATTATTGGTCTGTTATCCAAAACCTCTATAATCTCCTTGATCTCGCAATTCTCCGGGCAATGGTCGGAAACATTAGCCACAATGGCCGAATAGAGTTTCGATTTGCCGAAAGGAATTACCACGCGTACACCCTGTACGCATTGCGATAATAAAGTATCGGGGATAGCATACGAGTACAGCGCTGGTAACGAAACTGGCACAATTACCTCTGCAAATCTCCGATACATTTATCAAGCAGTAATATAGATAGTTAAATGAATACTAGATGTTGGTCTCAGGCATACCAGACTTCTTTACGTAATCGCGGTTGTAGTCTGGGTTCTTGTACTGATCAGGAATGTTGCGGATGGCACGGATGAGCATTGTCTTCTCGCCCTGCTTAACCATCTTGAACTCGAGACGACGGTTGAACTTCTTGGAAGCCTCGTTGATCTCGCCGTTGATGAGGTTGTAAGAGAGTGGGTTCTCCTCACCGAGTGATGTAACCTTGATCTGTGAAGCCTTAACACCCTTCTTGGTCAAGTAAGACTGAGCGGTAAGAGCACGCTTGCGAGCGAGAGTGTAGTTCAAAGAAGAGCTACCCTGAGCATCTGCATAACCCTTAACCTCGATCTGAGCCTTAGGGAAGTCCTTGAGGTACTGAGCGAGCTTGTCGAGGCTCTCGTTAGATGTCAAAGGATCAGCCTTGGCAAATGCGAAGGTGATGTCCTCGATCTCTACGTAGAAGTCGTAGATTACGCCGTCCTCCTCGTATGGGTTCTTCTCAACAACAACTGGCTCTGGAGCACACTCGTTCTGTGGGTCGAGCTGGATGGTCTGGAAGAAGTCTCTCTGAGCTGGAGCATCTACTGCAACATCGAAGAGCAAAGAGTAAACCTCTGAACCATTAGCCTTAACAGACATAGAGTAGTTGTGGCCACGGAATGTATTGAGAGAGAATGAGCCATCAGCTGAAGGAGTGATAGTCTGCTTCTTCTTGGCGTCAGAATTGTCGATGAGAGTGATCTCAGAAGGAATCATGTCGCCCTTGCAAACCTTAACCTTGCCGTTGAAAACGGTAGCGGCTGTCTTCATTACTGAAGTAGGACCACCAACATAGAGGTCGTAGCTGCCCTGACCATCGCCACGGTTAGAAGAGAAGTAAATCTTCTGGCCGTCGAGTACAGGATAGAACTCGTCAGATACAGTGTTGATAGGAGTACCGAGGTTCTCTACAGTGCCGAAGTTGTCACCATTGATAGAAGCCTTGAAGAGGTCGTAACCTCCAATAGCATCGTGACCTCTAGAGCTGAAGTAGAGAGTAGAGCCATCCTTTGTTACGAATGGACCCTCATCAGACTCCTCGGTATTGATAGCAGCGCCGAGGTTTCTTGCAGGACCCCAGTTGTCGCCCTGACGGTCTGATACCCAGATATCC
>JAZUEG010000109.1:0-3471 GCA_045640025.1 Bacteroidales bacterium | reverse complement strand
CTTGTTGCAGTCGCCACCGCCGCCATAACCGAGGAAATGCTTGGTGCAGGCAGCCACACCCTTGCGGAGGTCGCCCTGCTGAAGTCCCTTCACGAAGACAACGCCCATTGCTGCCGAAAGGTAACCGTCCTCACCGTACGACTCCTCCAAACGGTTGAATGAAGGATCGCGCACCACGTCAACCATTGGCGAGAGTGCCATAAATCCGCCGCTCTTGCGCATTCCGGTAGCGGTCTGAATTGTCTTAATCTCAGCGAGTTCGGTATTGAAGGAACAGGCCTGACCAATCTGCTGAGGATAAATTGTGGCGTCGTAGCTGTCGAAGCCCGAGAGAACCTCCTCGTGGAAAATCGCAGGAATTCCGTTTGGAGTGTTTTTCATCAGCCAATCCTGCATCTGGGCCACCTGGTCACGGAGCTGGTCGGCTGTAGCCTTGTTGTTGAGCGCGTACTGGGCAAACTGACCTACGCCGTTGGGAATCAGTTCCTTGCATTTGGTCTCATCGAGTTTTCCGTTCTCGTCGAAAAACTGAGGAAGATATACAGAGTGGAGCTGAGCAATGCGCTCCTCCTGACTCATTTTGCTGTAGAGAGCGTCGATTTTTTGATCAATTGACTGCTCCCCACTATTGGAATTGCAGGCCGCCATAGCCCCCGCAACTCCCAGTGCTACTGCACATTTGGTGAATGTCTTCATACAATTTAGTTAAATTTTTATTGCTTATAATTTTTCAGTCTGTTGAATACTCTCTCGGCGTCGGCGCCCTCTAGGGGTGTGGGCTGAAAGTTGTTGCTGGTGGTTACCGACGAAATACGGCAGGGGATTATGTCCGAAGGGCCGTAGGATATCTCGCCATCAGCTGATACAATAAAACGCTGTACGTAGATAAAAGTATCCTTGTCGCGGGAGTTTTTGTTGGCTCCGAAACAGAAATTTCCAAGGCTGTAGAGGATTGTCTTGCCCTTGTAGGTCTCGATTCCCTGCATTACGTGCGGATGGTTGCCTACCACGAAATCGGCGCCGGCGTCAATGGCTGCGTGGCCCATCGCCTTCTGCTGAGAGTTTGGGAAATTCTTGGACTCCTCGCCCCAGTGGAACTGCACGATCACGAGGTCGGCCTTGGTCTTGGCATCTTTTATATCAGCTGATACCTGTTTTGTGACGTAACCACGCAGGCAGTTGTAGCCGAGGAAGGCGATCTTTTTGCCGTGAACCTCCACGATTCCAACATTGTCGTAACCGCAGACTCCAATTCCCACGCTGTCAAGTAGTTGTTTGGTTTGGGTAACGCCCTTCTCGCCACAATCCAGGGTGTGGTTGTTGGCGATATTGCACATCTCTATGGATGAGTTGGTAAGGCAGTTGATATTCCTGACGTCGCCCTTGATAGGAAACTGTTTCTCAGCCACTTGCTTATGCTCGGTGAGAGGTCCCTCCAAGTTGATGAAGGTTACATCGTCCTGCTCGAAAATATGCCTGACATTGGCAAAGAAATAGTCAGGCCCTTTCTGATTGTAATAATCCTTGAACTGTCCGCCAGCCGACTGTCCCTTGTACTCGCCAAGCGTGCAGTCGCCTGTGAAAGAGATGGTTATGGTATCAGCTGACTGGCCATTAGCTGCCACTGTTAGCAACAAAATAAAAAATAAAGATAAAAGATTTTTCATAGTATTTCGAAAGATTTTGAGTTTCTGGCAAAATTAGAAAATGTTTTCGGGAATTGCAAAGATTTTGTATTTTTTGATTATATTTGCGGAAAAAATATCCTCAATATGAAAGACTTCAACACAACGGGAATTTGTTTCCCCTCAAAGCATTATATGGTTGACATCTCACGACAGGTGGAGGAAGCCTGCGTATGGGTGCGCAAGGGCACGTATTTCACCATAAACCGAGGCCGTCAGTATGGCAAGACCACAACACTCGGCTTGCTCAAAAAGAAACTTACGGCTGAAGGTATGTGCGTATTTTCCTTAAGTTTTGAGGGTATGGATGACACACATTTTGAGTCATATTCCAAAGTGTTGTCATTAGTTGTGAAACTGATGAACTGGGAGTCGTTAACAATGCCAAACATCATACCCGAAATCAAGGCAATGATATCGGAGCTTGCCTCCCAAAATGAGATTTCTTTTTTGGATTTTATGGACTTTGTGAATGAAATTTGCGCCATCGACCCATCGATAATCCTTATTATTGACGAAGTAGATCAGGCAGGCAACTATGACAATTTCGCAAAATTCCTCGGTTTACTAAGAAACCTTTACCTCGCAAGAGAAAAATCTCCTACCTTTCTTTCCGTGATTCTTGCCGGAGTTCACCCAACCTCACCTTGGAATATTGCGCTATCGTTCAATACTGATATGAGTCTTCCGAAAGAAGGAATTGCAGGTATGTTGCAGGAATACAAGGCTGACCACAATCTTGATTTCGACGAGGTGGCCGCCGCTGAATATATCCACGAATGGACATCAGGCTACCCTTATTTTGTATCGAGGATTTGTTTTCTGATAGACACCAACAAACTCTCCTGGGACCGCGAGGGCATAAACAACGCTGCAAAGGAGATTATCAACGACCGCACCGACAATCTCTGCAACAGTTTCCTGAAGAAAATGAACGATTACCCCGAGTTGAAGGAGTTGTTGAGAAAAATGGTCTGCAATGGCGTTTCGCTGTCGGCAAGCACCAAGGACGAGTTCACCGAGATTGGCTATATGTTCAATTTCCTGAGCAGGGAAAACAACAAGGTTGTGATCTCAAACAGGATTCTCGAAACGGTTCTGTATGAGAGCCTTGTGAATGACTACAAGATTTCTGATATTTACAAGAGCGGCGACCTCGAGAAGCCAAGTTTCATCACTCCCGACGGTCTGGATATGCCTCTGATACTTGAGAAATTCGTGTACCATTTCAACAAGATTTACTCCGATAGCGACGACGTTTTCATTGAGGATCAGGGCCGTAAAATGTTCCTGCTGTTTCTGCGCCCGATAATAAACGGCATTGGCAATTACTATGTGGAGGCCCAGACCCGAAATCAGACGAGAACAGATATCATCGTGGACTACAACCACAAGCAATATATCATAGAGCTGAAAATCTGGCACGGAGAAAAATACAACTCCCGTGGCGAAACCCAACTATCGGAATACCTCAACCATTACAACCTCCAGGAGGGCTATATGGTAAGCTTCTCGTTCAATAAGAGCAAGACTCCAGGCGTTAACAAGGTAACATTTGGAGATAAGGTGCTGTGGGAGGCGGTGGTGTGATTGGGGAAGATCCTTCGCTGGGCAAAAAATAACGTTCGGAACGGCACACGGGCCGTTCCCTACAAATTAATGTCACATAATAAAAAAACGGCGGGCACGTGGGCCCGCCAAGACAGTTGCTGTCTTGGCGGACCTATGTGTCCGCCCTTAATGATATAAAATTTCAATATTGTAGGGTCGGGCCTATGTGTCCCGC
>JAZUEG010000108.1:0-3252 GCA_045640025.1 Bacteroidales bacterium | reverse complement strand
AACAAATATCAGCGCACTCGTAGCCAAGGCACAGGCATTCTACGACTGGACATTCGAGACATTCCGTCCCTGCCAGGTAGTACTGGAGTACAACGGAATGAAGGGCGATACCGCCTCAGCCACCGACGACCTGAAGAACCTGAAGGTGGGCTCGTCGGAACTCGACGCATTCAAGGTATCGGTATGTGTTGGTCAGGACTACGCATACGCCAGCCAGTTCAGCGACGCACGCCGCACTATGGCGGACGTGGGCACAATGCTCGGCTGCATCAGCGCCAAGGCCGTAAACGAGAACATTGGCGAGGTGGGCACAGGCAACATAGCCGATGCCGCCAAGGGCAAATGGACCGTGGCGGGCCTCAGCAACGGCAAGAAGATTTCAGAGTGGGACCGCCAGTTGGAGACACTCGACGACCACGGATTCATCTTCGCAATCAGTTACGCAGGAACGGCAGGCTACTTCTGGAACAACGACTACACCTGCACCAAGGCGGTAAGGGACAAGGACGGCTACCTCAACGAGTGCACAATCAGTTACGGCCGAGTACTCGACAAGTGTGTGCGCGGACTCCGCAAGGCCCTTCTCCCATACGTAAAGAGCACCCAGCCCGTGGATCCACAGACTGGCAAACTGCCACAGGCACTCGTGACAAACTTCGAGGCCATTGCCGACCAGGCAGTATTCAGCCCAATGGAGGCCAACGGAGAGATCAGCAGGGGAAAAACCACGGTGGACGCCAACAGCGACCTCCTATCAATGCCAAGAGTACTGAAAGTGTCGTTTGTGGTAGTGCCAACCGGACAGATCGACGAGATAAAAGGAACTATCAACCTGAAAACAACATTGTAGATATGAGCGCAATAACAAAAAACGGAAAGTCGTACGGAAATGCCGACGTACAGATAGCGATGCTCGGCAGTATCGACTACGAAATCACCAAGCTGAGTTACTCAGTACAGCAGGAACACAAGGCCAACTACAGTCTGGGCTCTGCATCGCCCACAAGTTACAGCCTCGGCAACAAAACCTACGAGGCTTCGATGACAATGCGTCTGAAGTCGCTCTCCCAGATAGAGAAGGCGGCAGGCGGCGACCTTCTCTCCATAAAGCCCTTCACCATTGTGGTGACTTTCGTGGACGACGAGAACGAGATCATCATCGACAAACTTCTTGTGAAGTTCAAGAAGACCGGCAAGTCGGTAGGCGACGGCGACGCGGTGGAGACAGATATGGAGCTATTCTGCCTCAATATCGAGTTCGATGTGTAAGGCGAGAGAGTAAAGTTTAAAGAGTAAAGTTTAAAGATTAAAGAATATGGAAAAGACATATCCGGAAGGCGTAACCGCAGAGATGGTGAAAGCCTGGAAAGAACGCTACGGCGAGAGCAAGGTAAAGGTGGCGCAGCTGCCAAAGGACGACGAGAACACAGAGTATCTGGAAGTGGTAATCCGCGTGCCAGACAGAAAGACCCTCGGCGAGTTCGAGAAGTGGGTGGACAAGAACCCCGACAAGGCAAAGGAGATTCTTGTGAACGCCTGCGTACTTAGCCACAAGGACGAGGTAAAGGCAGATGACGGCCTCTTTATGGCGGCCTTTGATGCTCTGAGCAAGATACTCCCCTACAGAGTTGCTATCATAAAAAACTTGTAGAGAGTTACCCTCAGATAGACAGCGGTCTCCAGGAGGGTAACTACATACAGGAACTTACCAATGAGGTTAGGAAGATAGATGCTCTGATGAGCCTCTACTTCCATATCCCATTTCCCGAAGACCTACCCGACGAAATCTGGATAGAGAAATTCCGTCAGATACAGTGGCTGGCGGAAAAGGGATTGCTGGGAGCCAAGAATCATTCAATGAACGAGCAATAATCCATAATGCTGTACATAGACATAAACCAAAGGATGGTGGCGGCATTTGGCCACGTGTGCAATATGCCCGACCAGGCGAAACTGAAGGTCGGCATTGAAGCAGTACGGGCGGATGCGGCTATAAACAATGCAGGAAAGGGACGCGCCAACATAGGATTGATACAAGGCAAGCTGAACGAGGTGGGCGTATTCGTGAAAAGCAAACAATTCGCCGACCTGGTACTAAAGAACACAGACAATGGCAAGAAGATCTCCTTCAAGAGTTCCTTTATTACCGAAGAAGACGACAGTGTGCTGGCACCACCGCCAATGCTCAGCTTTGAGCGGGGAAAGAACATAATAACCACAAGCATAGATGGCAGCGATGCAGTGGTGGTGGAGAGTTTCGGCATTAAGCCGTGGACTATCACGATGGAAGGCATATTGATAGATACAAAAAGCCACGATTATCCTCAGCAGAAAATCGTGGACTTCGCAAAGATGTATGAGTACAATACTACGTTCGATGTAGTGGAGTGCACATTGCTGCACGACCTTGGCATATTTGCAATCTACTTCGAGAACCTGACAAAGCTGGAAATGCTTAAGGAGTTCCCCGATACCGCTAAATACACGCTTAAGGCCAAGAGCATTAAGCCGGCAGAGCTCACTCTCTAAATTCTGGCGACCAATCCACAATGCGCACACGGAAATCTTCTCCGCAATCCACGATGCGAACCCGGAGGCCGCACTCGTAATCCACTACACGGAACTCAAGGCAGTCGCTGGGCTCGTAGTCGCGGAGGCGTATGCTGAAATCCTCGCAACAGTCTACAAGCCTTATACGGAAATCCTCGCCGTAATCTACTATGCGCACATTGCCGTGCAGGTTGTATTCTTTGCCATTTTTTGTGATGGTACACTTCTCCTTGTTGATGGTGACATCCTGGGCAAAAGAGAGGAGACTGGCGCTGATGAACGCCAATGAGAGCAAAAACTTCTTCATAGGTCTGTACTTTAAGGGTTGTTTAATCGGGTTTAAAGTATAACGCAAATATACATAAAATGTTTTTAGTACCAAAATCAGAAGTAACAATCGGCAAGCAGAAATTCTATGGCGACAATACCGGCATAGTGTCGGTGGAGATACAGCAAAGCGTGGATAAGGCCGTAGGATCAGCCTCCATTACTTTGCCACGAAATTTCAAGCGCAAGGATGGCTCGCGGCTTACTGATATCATCAAGACTGGCGACGAGGTAATCATCCGGCTCGGCTATCAGCCCGAGATGCACACGGAGTTTACCGGCTACGTAACCGAGATAGGCGCTGGCACCCCATTGGTGGTGCAATGCGAGAACTACTGGTACAAATACAAGCACGCACCGCAAATCACCAAGTCG
>JAZUEG010000107.1:0-5417 GCA_045640025.1 Bacteroidales bacterium | reverse complement strand
GGCAAGTCGTCGCCGCCGGCCTGAGTCTGCTCTACTGGGCCTGCTGGGGCACCTGCTGCTACAGGAGCGCCGGCTACGGGAGCTGCGGCTGCAGCGCCTACGCCCACCTTCTCTATCTTCCATGCTGTGAGGCTGGTGAAGTATCCGCCAGTCTGACCCTTGCGTGATGATACATCAAACGAAACCTTGAGATTCTCGCCAACCTGGAGGTTGTTGAGGTCTATGCGTCCGCTCCATACTGTAAATGCGGCATCTCTTGGATACTGTCCTGGAACCTCTATTACAAAGTCCTGTCGTGTCCATGTGCCGTTTCTGCCCTGGCCAGACTGCGCAGGGCATATCTCCTTCAATTTGCCTTCTATTTCTAATGCCATTTTGTTAATGTGTTTATATGGTTAGTGATTAGTTTACTTATTAGCTGGACCCTTCTTGATCTCGAGAAGCTCCACGTCGAAAATCAGGATGCTGTTGGCTGGGATGTTGCCCATGTTCTGAGGACCATAGCCGAGCTCTGGAGTAATTACGAGCTGCCACTTGCTGCCCACAGGCATCATGGAGATAAGCTGCTGCCAGCCCTGGATTACGCCGTTGAGAGGGAACGATGCTGTGCCGTCGCCTGGGTGGTTGGCCGATGCGTCGAATACGGTGCCGTCTATCAGTCGGCCCTCGTACTTGCATACCACTGTGTCGGTGAGCTCAGGCTTCTCGCCATTGCCCTCGGTGATTACAGAGTACTGCAAGCCGCTTGGCAGCGACATTACGCCGTCCTTCTTGGCATTCTCATCAAGGAAGGCCTTGTTTTTCTCTATCTGTACGGCGCTCTTCTTTACCTGGATGTCATTTATAAGGCCAGAGAGGTACATGTTGGCCTCCATTGGAGACTTGAATTTGATGGTTGCTGAATCGTTGTCGAATGCTGCCTTGAATCCTGCGATAAAATTCTCGAAATTCATCTTGAGCTCATACTCATCCTCCAGTCCGGTAAAAGTCTGGCGGGCCTGCTGACCCATCAGGGTACCGAAAGCGTAGCTTGCGGAGTCGCAGTTGTTTTTTAGTGATACGTTCTTGTTGATCTGTGATGAACCGCCGCAAGCCGAGAGCATCGAGGCGGCTATGGCTGTAGCAGCCAATACTTTGCCAAAATTTTTCATTTTGAAATTTATATGGTTAGTGATTTTGTTTATTATTCTTCGTCAAACAGGCCCTCCGATTCGTCCATGTCGTCCAGGTCCAGAATCTGTTTCTCCTCCACGGATATCAGCTCCACGCTGAATATCAGGGTGCTGTATGCCGGCAGAATGTCGCCGGGGCTGTAGCTGCCGTATCCCAGATCGTATGGGATGTAGAATATGTACTCGGCGCCCTCGCTCATCAGCTGCAGGCCCTCGCTCAGGCCCTCTATCACGCCGTCCACATCGAGAGTGGTGGGCTCGCCGCCGTCATACGATGTATCGAATACGTCGCCGTTTATCAGCTTGCCCTCGTAGTGAATCTTCACGCTGTTGTCCATGGTAGGCTTTTTGCCGTTTCCCTCCCTTATTACGAGGTACTGGAGGCCCGATTCGGTGGTTTTTACGCCCGGCTCCTTGGCGTTGTTGGCCAGAAACTCGCGCTCCTTCTCGTCGGCCTCGGCCTTCTTCTGGGCGGTGAGCTTCTCGCTCTCAGCCAGCAGAATCTCTATGGCCTTGTCCTTGTCGAACGCGGTCTGGTCGCTCTTCACGTCCTTGAAGGCCTTGCCTATCATTTCGGGAGTTACATCCAGCTTGCCCAGTTCCGATTCATACAGATTGTCGGCCAGTAGCAGTCCTACGGCATAGCTCACTGAGTCCTGGTGGCTCGATACCTTTGCCTTGTCGAAATATTTCTGTGCTTGTCCCATGCCGCATACTGCCATCAGCATGGCCATTGTCAATATTATCTTCTTCATAGTATATAGTTTTTTATTGGTTTTGCGTTTTGTTTTTTTCAGCTAATGGCGTGTGATTTTGCCTGCCCTTGCAGCTGATGGCGGGTAATATTGCACGCCATCAGCTGCCATGAAAAAAAACTATGCCACAGTGGCCAGCTCCTGCTTCAGGATGCTTATGGCCGCGTCGATGGGCGAGTTTTCTATGCCGGCGTAGTTGTCGATTATCTTCTTGCCCAGCTCCGATGCCTTGGCGTCCAGGGGAACGGTCTGCGCGGTCTGGTTTATCAGCTGGATAATCACCTCCTTGGTGTCTTTCACGGCCTTCCAGGCATTGTCGCTCACGTACAGCTGCTGCGAGAAGTTGTGCTCAAACTCGGCCCTTATGGTTATCAGCAGTGCCTTCTGGAGCTCTATGGCCATCATGTTGGATTCCACCGTGCGGGCCATTATGCTCTGCGGCTCTATGCGCTCCAGCAGGAGCACAAGCCTCTCGTATGCGGCCATCACCACTGGGAGCATGTTTTTCTTGCTCTCTATCATCAGGTCCATGCGCTTTTTGGCGAGCTCGGCCTGATATTTCTCGTTGTCTCTTTTCAGAAACTGCTTGAGCATCAGGTATGCTGTAAAAAGTACCACCACCGATGGCAGTACATATTTCAGGATTTCGAGAATATCCATTTTCGTATTATGTGTTGGTTATTAAATTCGCGTGTCAAAATTAATAATTCTTTGCGAATATTCTTTGTGTTTTGGCCATAAAATTAAAAAAATGTTTTTTTTGCCGCTGTTGGGGTCAACTAAATTTTGTAATAACCAATGTTGTGATTATTTTTGCATTTGCAAAGTATTATTATAGAGTACAGGATGAAAACATTGTATACCATAGCGGCCCTGTGGCTGGCCGTAGGCGCGCTGTCAGGATGCGCGCCCAAGATAGAGGAGCACAACGGGCTGAGTTTCAGCATCGACGGCCGTATAGCCGGCATGGATGGCGACACGGCTTTTCTCAAGCTGATTACCGACAACGGATACGAGCTTGTGGATTCGTCGAAGGTGGGAGAGGGCGGTGTGTTTCAGCTGGAGGCACCCATCTCCAGGCCCGATTTCTACATTCTGCATTTCTCCAACAGCGAGCGCCAGATTACCCTTGTGCCCGATACCAGCCAGCACATATCGCTGCAGAGCGATTACGGCGATTTCGAGAGCCACTACACCGTGGATGGGTCGCCCGAGAGCGAGAAAATCTGCTCGCTGGTGGGCCGTATAGCTGATACGCGCGAGATTTGCGATTCGCTGGGCAGGATTTTCAGGGCCAACATCAATGCGCCCAATCTGGCCGGCATCAAGGAGAGCCTCGATTCGGTATACAATGCGGCATACAAGTCGCAGAGGGCGTTTTCGCAGGGCTTCATCAGGGACAATCCCGGCTCGCTGTCGCTCATCGTCTGCGTGTCGCAGTACATAGGCCCCAGAAATCCGGTTTTCGATCCACAGGAGGATTACTCCGTATACAAGGAGGTAGCTGATATGATGCAGGAGGCCTATCCCGACAATATGCACACCCGCAAGCTGGTGTCGTATGTCGACAAGCTCGGTATCCAGAAGCAGGACGGCGTATCTGCCGAGCCATGCATCAAGAGCGGCGACAAGGCCGTGGACATTGCCCTGCCCAATATCAAGGGCGATACTGTAAGGCTCTCGCAGTACAAGGGCAAGTACATACTCCTCGATTTTTGGGCATCGTGGTCGGATGTGTCGCGCCGCAATTCCGAGAATCTCCAGAAGCTCTACTGGAAATATTATTACAACAAGAATTTGGTGGTATATCAGGTATCGCTCGACGACAATCTTGAGCGCTGGAAACAGGGTCTCAAGGACCAGAAACTCAACTGGACGTCGGTATCTGACCTCAAGGTCTGGGAGAGCAAGGCCGTGGAGGCCTACGGAGTGCGTCAGCTGCCGGCCAGCTATCTCATATATCCCGATTTTACGGTCCACGAGATCAATCTCCCTGCCGACAGGCTGGATGCAAGGCTCCTGGAGCTTTTGGGCAAGCCGGTCAAGAAGCCCGTTGCCGATTCAGCCGCGGCTGTTGCACAATAACAAACCTCACATTAGAATATTATGAAAGAGTTTTTCAAGATGTTCGGCGCCGTGATAGCCGGACTTTTCACATGGGGATGCCTCACCACCATAATATGGATACTGGTGCTCTCGTCGTTCATAGGCTCCATGATGAGCGATCCCGACGATGTGGTGATGGTGAAGAAGGGCTCGGTGCTCAAGCTCGACCTCTCCAAGTCGATATCCGAGCGCAGCGCCACCCGCTATTCCAATATCTACAGCTCGCTGTCGGTGGGCGGTGTGGAGTCGCTGGGCCTCAACGACATAGAGACCGCCCTCGAGACCGCGGCCTTCGACGATTGCATAGATGCATTGTACATCAGCTGCACAGGCTGCAATGTGCCCGATCCCGCCACCGCCGAGGCCATCCGCAAGATGATACTCCGTTTCAAGGAGTCGGGCAAGCCGGTTGTGGCGTTCTCGCATTCCTACAACAATTTCGATTATTATATAGCCAGTGCAGCTGATAGCGTGTATATGCGGTGCGCCGGCGATTTCCAGATGTGCGGCCTCGGCTCCCAGCTCATGTATTACAAGGGCGCACTCGATAAGTTCGGCATATCGGCTCAGGTAATCCGCCACGGCAAGTTCAAGTCGGCCGTAGAGCCATTCCTCCAGGAGAATATGTCGGACGACAACAGAAGGCAGATCTCGGCATACCTCAGTGATATATGGAGCGAGCTGATGGCAGGTATTTCGGAGGGGCGCGGCATTTCGCCCGAAAAGATCGATATGTACGCCAATTCGCTGGAACTCTACACCAACAGCCAGCTGTGCCTCAGCGAGGGCTTCCTCGACGGCATTATCCTGGAGAGCCAGCTCGACGAGGTGTTCAGCAGTATTGTATCAGCTAATAAGCCAAATATAATCACCATCAAGGAGTACAACTCTGCCTACGAGGATGTATCGGAGGCGCAGAGCCGCATAGCTGTGATATATGCCGATGGCGAGCTGTCGGCCGAGCAGTCGGAGAGCTCGTTCTCATCCAAGGAGATTGTGGAGGCCATATCCAAGTCCATGAAAGACAAGCGTGTAAAGGCCGTGGTGCTGCGTGTTAACTCTCCAGGCGGATCTGCCGACGAGGCCGAGATTATATACCGCGAGCTCCTCAGGCTCAGGGACAGCAAGCCTCTGGTGGTTTCCATGGGCGGATATGCCGCATCGGGAGGCTATTACATATCGGCGCCGGCCCACAGGATTTTTGCCGAAAACAATACCATCACCGGCTCGATAGGCGTGTTCGGACTTCTGCTCTCGCCCGAGAAACTCATGAAAAACACATTGGGTATCAATATGCAGCAGGTGCAGACCCACAAGCATTCGGGCTTCATGAGTTTTGTGGGCGATATGCAGAGCGATGAAGTGAGCATCATGCAGCAGAAGG
>JAZUEG010000106.1:0-5249 GCA_045640025.1 Bacteroidales bacterium | reverse complement strand
CCCCTTGGCTCACAGAACGACATGGCTACGATCCGACTTGTGCTGCAGTGGTTCAATCCCATGGTACGCAGGGCACAGAAGGCGTCGAGGCTGGTATGCGAAAACATAGCCGACAGCAATGTGGAGCCGGGCTCTCAGCTCACCGAATACTCCAGGCTGATACTCAGGCTAGGCATCCAGGGCCGTGAGCCGTCGGTAGGCGCCACCCGGTCGTCGGGCGCGCTACTCAGCAGGATATCGCGCCTGCTCAACACCGACAGCGAGAGGCTCCGCCGCATAAGATTTGTGGCCACACTGCCTATGCTCGCCCTGCTGATATCGGCCTACCTGATACTCTCAGGCATGGCATTCCCGGTAAGCACAGGCCTCCCGGTGCCGGTGGAGGGCAAGTACATGGTTACGGCCGGTTTCTTCGAGAATCAGAAGATCATGGCAGGTGATGGCGTGCTATACAACGCATCGCACCGTCAGCTCGATATCATGGCAGCTAATGGCGCAAGAGTATTCGCCCCCGCAGATTGTACCGTATCAGCTGCCACTCCGCTATCGGTAACCATGCGCTGCGGAAGTCTCGATATCACGGTGGGCGGTATCTCGGAGGTAAGTGCAGCTAATGGCGATACACTCATCAAGGGCCAGACCATAGGCACTGCGGCTGATTCGCTCATTATGTATCTTAAGGTGACGGACTGCGACAGGGCCGTAAATCCGGAGCTGATTTTCGATTTGTAACCCTGTACCAAAAAAACTTGCAAGCCATGCACCACAACAAGACATCGGAAGCCGACCTTGAGAGCAAGCGAGGTCTGTTTTTCCAGATAGGACTCACGCTATCGCTGGCCGCGGCGCTCCTGGTTATCAACTACGAGACGCCGAGACCCGTAAGGATGGATACCACAACGCGGATTTCGGGACTGGAGCTCGCCGAAGTGGACAGCGGAAAGGCCGATACATTGTCGCCTCCGCCCGCCCCCAAAAAATCTGCTGACAATTGTATGAAAAAAAATGACTAAAAATTTTCTTTCCACATTATTATGATTAACTTTGTGGTTTGAAAATTCCATAATTATAAACGTATTACTTAAACTTTTAAAAAAATAAAAAAATGGAACAGAGAAAAACTGAACGCGCCGACCTCGAGAAGAAGAGAGGTTACTTCTTCGAGATTGGTTTCATTGTAACTCTCGCCATCATCTGGGGCGCCTTCGAGGCAAGCTCCAAGGTAGAGAAGGCCGAGGACCTCGGTGAGGTTTCTATCATTGTAGAGGACGAGGAGATGGCTCCTATCACACGTCAGGAGGAGATTCAGCTCCCTCCACCACCTCCACCACAGCAGGCCGCTCCTGAGGTGTTCGAGCTCGTGGACAATAAGGTAGAGGTAGAGACCGACTTCATGTCCAATGAGGTGGATGAGAACTCAGTAGTAGAGATCCAGGAGATCGTGGAGATCGAGCAGGAAGTGGAAGTAGAGGAGGAGCCACAGGTATTCTTCATCGTAGAGGATATGCCTGAATTCCCAGGCGGCGAGACCGCTCTCCGCAAATACATCGCTGAGAACGTCCGTTACCCAGAGATGGCCAAGGAGAATGATATCCAGGGTACCGTATACATCCGTTTCGTGGTAGATACCGATGGTTCTGTAAAGAACGTTGAGGTGCTCCGTGGTGTAGACCCATTGCTCGACAAGGAGGCTATCCGCGTGGTACAGAGCCTTCCTAAGTGGAAGCCTGGCAAGCAGCGCGGCAAGGCCGTTAAGGTAAGCCACTCAGTGCCTATCAAGTTCGCTCTCCAGAACTAATAGCACGATGGATAGATTTTCATAATCATAATTTCAGGAAAGTCCTGCCAAGGCCAGAGCGCCCGGGCAGGACTTTCTCTTTTTTTGCCATTAGCTGCAATATATAGTAATTTTTTTTGGGTTTTTCCGTTTTTTATTATTAATATTGCTCTATATTTCCAACAAGGGCTTTATATAATGTAACAAGTGGCAATAATGGATAAAAAATTTGACAAACGTCCGATAGTAGTGCCTTGGGACTATTCCGACAAGGCCGAGTTCGCTCTTCTGCACGCGGTAGATATAGCGCTTACACTGAAGAGGGATATCATTCTTGTGCACATTACGCCCGCCGAGCTCGATAATGCGATCCATGTGGAGCGCATCAACCTTGTGGCCGAGAGCATTATGACTAAATTCGGAATAAGGCCCAAGGTCGTGGTGAGAACCGGAAATATCTTCACTGAGATAAAGGCCGTAATGGCCGAGTGCGACGCCGAGCTTGCCGTAATGGGCACTCACGGAATCAAGGGCCTTCAGAAATTTACAGGAAGCTGGGCCCTGAAGGTGATAGCCGGCAGCAAGGCTCCATTCATAGTGGTGCAGGACAAGCCGGCCAGGCCTGTAAGCCACAAGGTGGTATTGCCTATGGATTTCAGGATGGAGGAGCGCCAGAAACTCGTATGGGTCAAGTTTATGGCCGGTATCTTCAAGTGCAAGTTTTACATCTGCTATATCGAGACATCCGACCCTCAGATACAGAAACGCACCAACGCCAACATCCACGCCGCCGTAAAATACCTGGAGCAGGAGCAGATAAACTATGAGCTTCAGCGGCTGGACAGCAACGACTCGCTGGCCAACTCGTCGATAGATTTTGCAAGGCAGATAGAGGCAAGGCTTATTATAATAATGACTACCAAAAACATACGTTTCCAGGACTACGTATTGGGGGCCGCCGAGCAGCAGATTATAGCCAACGAGGCAAAAATTCCTGTAATGTGTGTGAATCCTATGGAATAAGGTCTTGTTTATTAGAGAAATGTTTTTTATCTTTGTAATTAGTTTCAATGAGACTTTATTACTAATAAGAAAGCATAAAACTAATGGAAAAGACCAACGACAACAAATATGTGATTGGTATCACCCAAGGGGATATCAATGGAATAGGATATGAGGTGATTTTCAAGGCTTTGGCCGATCCCGATATCTACAAGGACTGTACTATAGCTATATACGGCTCGCCCAAGATTGCTGCATTCCACCGCAAGCAGCTCAACCTACCTAACATTACCGTAAACAACGCCAACGATGCCACAGAGCTCGTGCCGAGAGCCATCAATATCATCAACGTATGCGACGAAAACTCGCGCGTGGAGCTTGGCAACAATACTCTTCAGGCTGGCGAATGCAGTCTGGCCGCCATGCACAGGGCCCAGACCGACCTCAAGAACAATCTCATAGACATCCTGGTGGTGTCGCCGGCCAATCAGTTCAATATCAACGACGCCGGATTCCGTTTTGCCGGATTTCCCGAGTTTGCCGCACAGGAGCTCAATTGCCGGAATTTTGTGCTGATGTTCGTGGGCGAGAAAATCAAGATTGCCTCCGTTACCAGCCCAATGCCTCTATCGCAGGTGCCAGCCGCACTGGCCACCGACAAGATTCTCTGGAAAATCCGCACATTGGCCAAGGTGCTGCGCGAGGATTTCGCCATCCGCAAGCCTCGCATCGCCGTACTTGGACTCAACCCCTTTGCCAGCGACTACGGAGTTTTCGGCCAGGACGAGGGCGAGAAGATTCACCCGGCCATCCTGAAGGCCAACGAGGAAGGCATTGTTTGTTTCGGCCCATACAACGCCGACGGTTTCTTTGCCGCTGAATCGTACAACAAGTTTGATGCAGTGCTCACCATGACATACGACCAGGCCCTTGTGCCATTCCGCATTATAGAGGGCAACAGGGGAGTGCAGTATACTGGCGGATTGCCGGTGGTATGCACGGCGCCCACACACGGCCCAGCTTTCGACATAGCCGGCAAGGGCGTGGCCGACGAGACCTCCATGCGAAACGCAATATACACAGCCATAGATATCTACAACTGCCGCAAGATGCTGGAAGGCATCGAGCCGCTCAAGAAACAGACCGAGCTGGAGGCCGACAAGAAAATCTGCTAACCTATGAAAGTAGTAATCCAGAGAGTTACCGAGGCCTCCGTAACCATCAACGGCCAGGTGAAGGGCGAGATAGGCAGCGGATACATGATATTAGCTGGCTTTGTGGCCGACGATACCGAGGAAGACCTCAGCTGGACTGCCCAGAAGATTGTAGGCCTCCGCGTATTCAACGACAGCAACGATGTAATGAACCTCTCCATCACCGATGTGGATGGCGACATTCTGCTCGTCAGCCAGTTTACTCTCCACGCCATGACCAAGAAGGGCAACCGTCCGTCATACATATTAGCTGCCAAACCCGACATAGCAAAGCCAATGTACGAGCATTTCATAGATGTGTTGGAAAAGGCGTTCGGCCGCAAAATCCAGACCGGAGAGTTCGGCGCTGATATGAAGGTGCGGCTCCTGAACGACGGCCCGGTAACGATTATAATAGATTCCAAGAACAGGATATGACAATAGAAGAGGCTCAGAAAACCGTAGACGACTGGATAAAAAAGTACGGCGTAAGGTATTTCAACCAGCTTACCAACATGGCCATACTCACCGAGGAGGTGGGAGAGGTGGCCCGCATAATATCGCGCACATACGGCGAGCAGAGTTTCAAGCCCGGCGACAAGGGCAAGGACCTCTCCGACGAGCTTGCCGATGTGATGTGGGTGCTCATGTGCCTGGCCAACCAATGCGGAATAAGCCTTGAGGAGGCCTTTGAGCGGAATATCAGGAAGAAGACCGAGCGCGATTCCACACGCCATATCTGCAACGAGAAACTGTCCGAAGTCAAGACTCTTTAGCCATGCCGCGCCGGCGGCGGTGCCATACATTCACTATGGTGGAGTAATAATCCCGTCCCTCCAGGATCAGGATGTATTTGCCCTCCTCCATGGTGGATGTATTTATTTCTATGCGGCGCTCTCCGCTTATGCGTTCCCTGTAGCTCTGGGCCTGGTGGCGCATGGGGCGCATTATGTACCAATCGAAACTGCACGAATCCGGCAGTACAATTTTCACCGTTCCCTGGTGTTTCCTGATATCAATGTGCATTCCGCCGTCCAGCGCCTCCATCTCCACGCTTGCCCCTGTGGTTATCATCTCGCGGTAGGGGTCCAGCTCCACCTTGTCGACTGTAAACTTGGGATTTACAGTAAACAGCTGATTGTTGTAATAGTTGTTGAGGACGAAAATCGTTTTTTCCCCGTGGCTGCCGTGCATCATGAGCGGAATCTTGCATCTGAAGAAACTGGTGGATGTGTCGGTGGTGGTCTGGCTTATCAGTATGTCGGTGAGCCCGTCGG
>JAZUEG010000105.1:0-4729 GCA_045640025.1 Bacteroidales bacterium | reverse complement strand
GGTATCTACCATAGGCCTGGCCGAGTCTTCCGACCCTCTGGGTCCGTGGGAAGCCAAGGGCCTGGTAGTCAAGACTTCAGATTCCACAGCCATGAACGCCATAGATCCTACTATTATAGAGGATGCAGCTAATGGCAAACTCTGGATGATATACGGATCGTTTTTCGGCGGAATATACGCCCTGGAGCTCGACCGCGCCACGGGACTCGCCAAGACCGAAGGCGACCTCGGACAGATGATAGCCCACCGCGCCAACTGGCAGAAGGAAAACATGGAGGCTCCCGAGATCATCTACAATCCGCAGACCAAGAAATATTACCTCTTCACAAGCTACGGCCCGCTCTTCACCACCTACAACGTGCGCGTGTGCATGGCCGATCATCCAGAGGGCCCATACACCGACTATCTCGGAGTAGACCCGCGCGGCGAGGTGAATACATTCCCCATCCTTACAGCGCCATACAAGTTTGATAATCACAGCGGATGGCAGGGCATGGCACACTGCACATGTTTCGAGGACGGCCAGGGACACTACTTCCTCGCATCGCAGGGACGCCCTTCCAGCAATCCGGGCATGATGGACCTCTGCATCAGGAGGATGTTTTTCAGAGCTGATGGCTGGCCTGTGGTATCGCCCGAGAGATATGCCGGCGAGGCTCTCGACGTGGAGCTCTCAAAATCTGAGGTGATGGGCGAATACGAGATTATCCGCATCATCGACCATTACGAGGTGGCCAACCACGAGGAGCGCGCCGACGGACAGGCCAACGCTCTTCTCGACACCGAGGTCAACAAGTCGCAGATTATCGCCATCAGCTCCCAAAACCTCTCCGATTTCTCCAACAATTCGTTCACTCTTACACTCGATAATCAGAAGATTAATGATGTAAAAGTTTTCGTTGGACAGGATTGGGAGAACCAAAAAATTACTGTCCTCTTCTCTGGTATTGATAATCAGGGATTTGCGATTTGGGGTAAAAAAATAAAATAAGCATAAATCCACTTTTTGTGGTGATTTGTCCACCCCCTTAACGAAAAGTTAATGTAATTTTACGATTGTTAAAATAACGCTAAGGACACATTAAGACCACGCATTATTTTAATAATATAAGGTGTACTTAAAAAAAAGCAAGTATAAATTTTTAGACTTAAATTTAATAATATGAAAAAAGGAATTTTAGTTTTTGTGGGAATGCTGGCACTCACTCCAGCAGCCTTCGCTAATACAAGCGAGGCTCCGGCAACTCTTATCACTTCCCCTATGGACAATATCACAGTCAAGGGTGTTGTGGTAGATGAGACTGGCGCTCCTATCCCTGGTGTATCTGTTTATGTAAAAGGCACCACACAAGGTACAATCTCTGACATTGATGGTAACTTCTCGCTCTCAGTTCCATCCGACGCAACTCTCGTATTCTCTTATGTAGGTTGTGTAACACAGGAAATCGCAGTAAACGGCAAGGCAAACCTTGGCACCATCAAGATGATGGAAGACAACAAGGAGCTCGAGCAGGTAGTAGTAATCGGCTACGGTACTCAGAAGAAGGTAGACCTCACCGGTTCGGTAGCCATAGTGGATGCCGACGAGATGAAGAAGGTTTCCAACTCAAACATCTCTACAATGCTTGAGGGTAAGGTAGCCGGCGTACAGATCACATCCGACGGTCAGCCAGGTGCCGATCCAGCAGTAAGAATCCGCGGTATCGGTTCGTTCGGCTCTACAGCTCCTCTCTACGTAGTAGACGGTGTGCCAATGGGTACCACCATCCGCGACTTCTCTCCAAACGATATCGCCTCTATCCAGATCCTCAAGGACGCATCTGCAGCCGCCATCTACGGTTCGCGTGCAGCTAATGGCGTGGTTATCATCACCACCAAGTCTGGTAAGAAGAATCAGCCTCTCAAGGTAGAATACACCGGTTACCTCGGTATCGACAAGGTAAACAACAACAAATACGATGTGATGAACGCCGATCAGTACGTAGAGTACATGACACAGGCCGCCAAGAACTCAGGCTCTACACTTCCTGAGGGCTACGTGCCAGGCTCGGCTCACACTCTTCTCGATGCCAACGGCAAGAGCACTGTAGATACCGACTGGTTCGACGCAATCTTCAAGACCGGTATCCGTCAGAACCACAACATCAACCTCTCTGGTGGTTCGGAGAACAGCACATACAACATCGGCCTCGACTACTTCAATCAGAAGGGTGCCATCGAGGGTGCAGGTCCCAACTATCAGCGCTACACAGCACGTGTAAACAACACAATGGACGTTAAGTTCGTAAAGCTGAAAACAAGCTTCGTATACTCTCACTCAGATCAGGACGCTTTGGCCGTATCAAACGCCAACGAGTACGTACAGGGTCTCTACGGTAACCAGGGTAACGTACTTGAGCAGGCTCTCTACATCCAGCCTACCATCAAGGCTTACGATCCTTCTACATGGTGTCTCGACGACAGAATCTCTGCCGCCAAGTCATACGACTACGATGCATACGGTTTCGGCGTAGCTGATCCAGTAGTTCACGGTGACTACGGCCGCGCCAACCCATTGCTCCTTCTCAACAACTTGGAGAGAAACACAAAGGTAGACCGCATCGTGGCTACAGCAGCCGCTGATGTCGACCTCTTCAAGATGCTTGGTTTCGCCAGCGACAACCATTCGCTCCACTACAACCTCAACCTCTCTTACAGCAAGACCTACTGCAAGGACCGCACTTGGATTGGTGCCTGGATCCAGACCAACAAGATCTACGCTGATAAGGCCAACGAGCGTCTCACTTTGGGCTCTCGCAATATGGACGACGCACTCGTTGAGAATACAATCTCTTACGATGGCAAGTTTGGCAAGAACCACGTAAATGCAGTGATCGGTCAGACTTTCGAGAATGAGTACTCAAGCAACCTCTCAGCATGGGGTATCACATACTCAGCTCCTTATTACCTCCAGATCAACAACGGTAAGGACCGCGACGCCAACTCTTCGGAGTTCCAGCACGTACTTGCATCATACATCGGCCGTGTTAACTACGACTACGACAGCAAGTACCTCCTCTCGGCTACTGTACGTCGCGATGGTTCTTCAAGACTCTCTTCTGACGACCGCTGGGGCTGGTTCCCATCAGTATCTCTCGGTTGGAGAATCGATAAGGAGAGCTTCTTCTCTATCGACGACCGCCTTGTTAACCTCTTGAAACTCCGTGGTAGCTACGGTATCCTCGGTAACGAGAACATCGGTGAGTATCAGTACATGGACGCTATGAGCACCAACAACTTCACCTACAACTTTGGTGGTGAGACTGTTTACGGCTCAGCTATCACAACATTCGTAAATACCGCTATCGCCTGGGAGAAGAAGAAATCTACTTCTTTCGGTCTTGATCTCGGTATGCTCGATGGTGCTTTCGATTTCACATTCGAGTACTACAAGAACAAGTCTGAGGACCTTCTCTACGCTGTTCCAGTTCCTAACATCGCTGGTACATCAAATACCACCGTTACAATGAACGCCGCTACAATGGAGAACTCTGGTCTTGAGTTCAGCGCCAACTACCACAACTACAAGCACGCTCTCAAGTACGATGTTTCTTTCAACATGTCTACTCTCAAGAACAAGGTAACATCTCTCGGTGCCGGCAACGGTGACTCTCGTATCGACGGTGCCAACATCACCATCGTAGGTCAGGAGGTAGGTCAGTTCTACGGCTGGGTATATGAGGGAATCTTCCGCACTCAGGAGCAACTCGACGCCCACGCTACACAGAACGGTGCCAACGTAGGTGACTGCGCTTACAAGGATATCAACGAGGATGGTATCATCGATGCCAACGACCAGACTGTTCTCGGCTCAGGTCTTCCTAAGATCAGCTTCGGTATCAGCGGCCGCGTTGAGTACAAGGGCTGGGATCTCTCGGTTTCTACATTCGGCGCTCTCAAGTACAAGGTATCTGACGCTCTCTACAACGGCCTCAACAGCTGCTACGGTGGCAACAACCACCTTGTAGATGTTCTGAAGGCAAACCAGTTTGATGAGACTGGCAAGTACATCTCTGATGTTCCAAGAACATACCTCGTAGGTACATCTGAGCTCGGCTGGAACGACCTCTTCTCTGAGCGTCAGATCCAGAAGGCAAACTACTGGAAGATAGCCAACGTAGAGCTCGGCTACAACTTCCCTAACGCTTGGTTCCACGACATCATCTCTAACGTAAGAATGTACGTTTCAGGCCAGAACCTCGCTACTCTCTCTAAGTACAAGGGTTACAACATCGATTACGCCGGCGGCGTATTCACACCTGGTGTCAACTACTGCTCATTCCCAACTCCAAGAACATTCATGGTTGGCTTGCGTGCTACATTCTAATGGAACGCAATACATTGACAGTGAAAGCATAATGTAATAATACAATCTGGCGGAATATCGGCCAAGCCTATTCCGCCGGGTTTTATAAAAAACAATTTTCAATTTATTATTTCGACAGCAATATGAAAAAATACACTATAGCAATGGCTGCAATGGCATTACTCGCAGGCGCTACCTCTTGTAATGACAGATTGGATGTTGAGAATCCCAATCAGCAGACTACTTCCGTATTCGGAAATACTACAGCAGATCTCGAGTCAGCTGTAATCGCTTGCTACAATCACGCACGTATGGAGGGTACATACTCACGCTATGGCTACGCTTACGACGTGCTCCGCGGCGACGAGGTTTACAACGCAGGTC
>JAZUEG010000104.1:0-1613 GCA_045640025.1 Bacteroidales bacterium | reverse complement strand
TAGTCGTTGTAGAAGAGGATGGCATCAGGATCGGCCTCGTGGGCAAACTGGAATGCCTTTACGATAAACTCATCGCCGCAGAGCTTGTAGTGACGGCTCTCGCGGTAAGGAGTTGGATTGGGATTCCATGGGCTGCGGCGTACATTATCTGCCATAGCCTCGTTTACTACGTCCCAGCCGTAAACGATATCCTTGTAGCGGTTAACTACGGTGTGGATGTGCTCGCGGAGCTCGGCGTAGAACTCCTCCTTGGTGGCAGGCACTGGCTCCATCTTGCCGGTCTGCTTGTTCTTCACCATCAGGGTCTCCCACTTGCCGGTCTTCTTGTTGAGTACCTGCTTGTTGAACATCCAGTCGGCAAACTGAGAGTGCCAGCAGAGGCAGTGGCCGCGCATCTTTATGCCATTAGCTCTACACCAGTTGGCGATAGAATCGGCCTGTCCCCATTTCCACTCGTCCTTGCTTGGATGGAGCTCGCCCGGCTTCATGGCGTTCTCGGCGGTTACAGAGTTGTACTCCTTGGCCACTACCTCCATCTCCTTGGGATTGGTAACATTGCGCCAGTTGATGGCCACACCTACCTTGAAGTAATCCTGGTAGGCGTCCTTGAGACCTGTAGGATCGTTTTCCTCTGGACGCGGACCCCACTGGGCATTGGCAGTAAGGCTGCTGATAGCGAGAGCGGCGCCGGCCAGAATCGACAAAAATCTTGTCTTCATAATTATTAGTGTTGTGTAATTGATTAAAAAATTATTGATATGTGTTTATCTATTAGACTCCGCTAAGATAAAAAGTTTATTCTGCCCAACCACAATTTTTGTGTTACATTATGTTTCGATTTTGATACAAAACAGCACTCCGCCATGTTACATTTTGAAAATATTGGCCAAAATCAATTATTTATTTGCCCCTAATCATTTTTTTTGGTAACTTGCACCGCATTTTCATACAAGAAACATTAGGTATGGCCAAACGCCACTCATTTCTGATACTGCCGTTGCTGCTGAGCGTGGTGATAGCGCTCGTGTATTGTATGGAGAGCCTGTGGGAAACAAGCTTTGTGGAATCGGGAATACTTCCGCGCACGTTTTCGGGCATCAAGGGAATACTTTTTGCTCCATTCGTGCACAGCGGTGCCGAACATCTGCTCTCTAACCTGTCGGCCCTTCCGGTGCTGCTGTGCATGCTCACCATGATATACCGGCGCAACTACATCAGAATACTCGTATCGCTGTGGGTGATTACGGGGGCGCTTGTATGGCTTATGGCGCGGCACAGCTATCACATAGGGGCCAGCGGAGTGATATACGCACTGGCATCGTTCCTGTTTTTCGGCGGCATACTCTCGAGCAGGAAATCCGACGCGGCCATATCACTGGCCATAATACTCCTGTACGGCAATATGGTATGGGGCCTGCTGCCCGAGCAGCCGCATGTTTCGTGGGAATCGCACCTGATGGGCACCGTGGCCGGATTTGCGTGCGCATTTGCATACGCCAAGAACACACCCGCGCGCATGGCCAAGGATTCCGACTACGACTACAGGATGCCGGGATTCTATCCGCCCGACAATACCGCCGGATACGGCAACATAATCTACGATAGCAAATAGT
>JAZUEG010000103.1:0-5811 GCA_045640025.1 Bacteroidales bacterium | reverse complement strand
GTTTTCTTCGAAAACTCCTTTTTAGAGTATAAGAGCTTTATTTCTGAGAGGCTCTTATACTCTTGGAGTAATTTTTGTAAAAAAAATTACGTCTCTTAAAATAAGTAACGCTCTTAATTCTCTTATCCTCTTAGAGATTATTATTTCATCGAGCTGAAGTTAATTATTGTTTTTGCAAATTCTACTTTCCGCTCCATTGGCAGCTGACCGTCTATCCAGTAGATTCTCAGGCCCATGCGTTCCATGCGTCGGAACCAAGTCATCTGACGCTTGGCAAACTGGCAGATGGCCACGTAGAGCTGCTCAAACATCTCGTCGAATGTAAGCTTGCCCACTGCGTGAAGTGTCACGTATTTGTATTCAAGTCCGTAATATACAAGGTCTTCCTCGCTAATTCCACTTGCCATTAGCTGCCTCATCTCTTCCACCATGCCCTCGTCGAGGCGCTGCTGAAGGCGTTTCTTGATTTTTTCTCTCTCCAGCTGACGGGGATTCTTGATGCCGAATATCAGCGAATCTATTTTGGGATATGTGGGCACAATCTTGGGATTCTCCTTCACATAGGTTTCGATCTCTATGCCGCGGATGGCGCGCTTCTTGGTATCGGTGTCGGTGGTGTTGTGGAGAGTCTTCATCCTGGCGAGCATGTCCCGGAGTTCCTCCAGCGAGTATTTCTCGAGGTCTGCCCTCAGCTGTGGGTTGGCTGGCACATCTATCAGCTGATAATTCTTGACTATGGATTCCAGATAAAGACCTGTGCCTCCGCACATTATGGGAGTCTTGCCCTTGGCCTGGATCTCGGCATACGAGTCAAAAAAATCTTTCTGGTATCTGAAAACATTGTATTTCTCGCCCGCGGGCAATATGTCCACCAGATGGCATGGAATCTCCTTGCCATCCACTGTATAATCCACCATATCCTTGCCGGTGCCGAGGTCCATGCCGCGGTACACCTGCCTGCTGTCGGCGCTTATTATCTCTGTATCAAGGGCGTAGGCCAGATGTGCGGCAAATGATGTCTTGCCTCCTGCCGTGGGGCCCAGTACTGTTATCAGATTCATTTTTTATGCAATGTAATTTATCGCAAAAGTAATTATTAAATCTGATATTTTATGTATTTTGCTTCATTTTTCTTATCTTTGTGGCGTATAATTAATATTTTTAGCAAATTGAGACTCGATTTTTTTATGGCGCGGCGTCTTGTGGCCGGTGCCAACAATGATAATAAAGGTGTGGATTCTCCGTTTGTGAGGATTGCTACGGCCGCCGTGGCGCTGTCGGTTTTTGTGATGATAGTCTCGATGTCGGTGATTATCGGTTTCCGAAACGAGATTATGCAGAAGGTTGTGGGTTTTGGCTCGTGTATCAATATCATCAACCGTGAATCGGCGCTCAATCTCGAATCCATGCCCATCAGCTCCAATCAGGATTTCTTTCCATCCATGGAGAATGAGGACGGAATCTCTCACATCCAGCGCTATGCCTACAAGCCTGCCATTTTCAAGTCGGGCTCCGATATCATGGGCGTGGTACTGAAGGGCGTGGGCAGCGAATACGATTTTTCTTTCATCGAATCCAATATCGTGGATGGCCGCGTGGATATTTCAGCTAATGAGCAAAACGGCCGCAGGTCCATCGTAATCTCGCGTAAGATGGCTGACCTTTTGGGAATTAAGGTGGGCGACGATCTGGTTTCGTATTTCGTGCAGAATCCGCCGAGGATGCGCAAGTTCACAGTTTCGGGCATATATTCCACCGGTCTCGAGGAGAGCGACAAGATGTTTGCCTACATCAGCATCGATGAGATTCAGAAACTTAACGGCTGGCAGAGCGACCAGATTACGGGTTTCGAGGTGATGATAGACGATTTTGACCGCCTCGACGAGATGACCGAGCTTGTGCGCTCCATTGCCGGATACACCATTGCCGAAGATGGTTCGATGATGAGGGTGCTTTCGGTGAGGGATACCAATGGTCAGCTTTTCAGCTGGATAGCCCTTATCGAGATGAATGTCTGGGTGATTTTGGGAATCATGTTTTTTGTGGCGCTCGTCAATATGAGCACCGCACTCCTTATTATTATATTCGAGAAATCTTCCATGATAGGACTGCTGAAATCTCTTGGCGCATCCAACTGGCTGATACGCAGGGTCTTCATTCTCCAGAGTCTTTATGTGCTGTTCAGGGGAGTGGTTATAGGCAGCGGAATGGCCCTTGTGCTGATATTGGTTCAGCATTATTTCAATCTTATTCCGCTCGATGCGTCGTCGTATTATGTAGACCACGTGCCGTGCGAGCTTCAGCTTTGGTATTTTGTGGCCATCGATCTGGCAGTCATCATCGGAATGTCGCTCATGCTTATTATCCCAAGCATGGCCGTATCAAGAATGGAACCGGCTAAGGTGCTGAAATTCAAATAAAATAAAATTACGAAATCTGAATTACGAATTACGAATTGCTATCCAGATGAGAGCATGCGTAATTCCTAATTCGTAATTCGTAATTTATCTTATGTCGCTCAGCTCAAATCCCCAGAGCGAGATGTCGTCGCGCTGTTCCTCCAGGCCCTGCCAGTTCAGGATCAATGAGTTGATAGAGTTTTTCTGGTCCTGGATTTTTTCGGTGCGGGTCATGGCGAGTATTTTTCTCATCCTGGCCGATCCGAACCGCTTGCGCATTATGTTGTTCTGGTCCTTGATTCCGTCGGATGTCAGATAGATTCTGTCGCCGTTTTTCAGGTTCACCTCTCTGTCCTCAAAGAAGAAACATTCTGCAAGTGTCTGGCCTCCAATGCCTCTGCGGTCGGCCTCTGCCTGTTCGGCCTCTTCGTGGTTGCCTTTGTGTACTATGTATATTGGCTGCTTGGCGCTTGCGTACATCAGCTGCCAGTCGTATTCGCTGTCCTGGATCCTCTCCAGACGGCATACGGCTATGTCCATTCCGTCGTTGTTTTCGTTGAGTTCCTGCTTGAGCACCATCTGGATTTTGTAGTGCATGGTTTCGAGTATTATCGACGGCTTGGATATTTTCTGCTCGTTTATCAGTTCAGCTAATAGCCTTATACCGATCATGCTCATGAACGCTCCGGGCACTCCATGGCCGGTGCAGTCGCCCAAAACTACGTAGATGTATTTCTCGTTCATCGACAGCCAGTAAAAGTCGCCCGAAACTATGTCCTTGGGCCTGTAGATTATGAAGTTGTCGAAAAACGCCATTAGCTGGCTCTCATCCGGCAGCATGGCCTCCTGAATGGTCTGGGCATACTTTATGGAGTCGGTGATGTAGCTTGTCTTGGTGATTATCTGCTTGTTGCGTTCCTCCAGCTCGCTGAATGCCTGCTTGAGGGCCTGGGCCTGCGATTCCAGCTGACGGCTCTGCTCCTGTAGAAGGTCGTTCTGCTCGGTGACTCCGGCCTGCTGAACCTCCATCTGGGCGGTTATCAGCGACAGCATTTCGGTCTGCATCTGAAGCTCGCGCTGCTGGTTGGCGATTTTCTCGTTGGCCTCCTTCATGTCGGATATGTTGGATATCGTAACGCATATCAGGCTCTCGTTGTTCTTGTTGGTTACGTTGGATAGGGTTACGTGCAGCCAGTATTTGTTGTTTTCGGTCTTCAGCTCGGTCTCAAATGTCTGTGATGTCTTGGTTTCCAGGCATTTGTTTATCTTGTTCTTGGCCAGCTCGTTGCCCGTTATCAAGTTCAATATGGTGTCGGGCTCATCCTCCATAAACATTTCTATAGTGCCTATGTTGGTCCATTGCAGCTGGTTTTTGCTGTTGATGAGCAGCACGGGAGCATTGGCCGCCGTGGCCATCTCCACAAACATCTCGCTTGTCTTTATCCTGTTGTTTATCTTTATCACAAACCAGCAGAGGAGTATTACAGCTGATAGGCAGGTAATATCCACCAGAATCATTATCGGCACCGAGTATCTGAATTTCAGGAAGTTGGCTATCGATTCGTTGTCTTCGGATCCGGCATAGAAATTCCATTCCCTCCATAGTGCCACTATGAGGGGCAGCAGCAGAATCACTATCACCATTATCGACAGCAACTTGCCCGTTCTGATTCTTTCCTTATGCTGGTGCGCCTGATCGCTCATTTATCTATTTTTTACGAAAATAGACAATTCAATAATTATACCCAAATTTTTTTTAAGAAAAAAATTTTTTCTTCTTACTTTTTCCAAGGCTGGAGGATTGTTGTGTTGGGCGATCCGCTGTATTTCTTTGTGGGCGGATTCAGCACTATCGGGTATCGGCTCTTGTTCATTATGAAATCTGCCACCGAATCGCACCACGCAAAAGCTGATTCAGGCTTGGGATGCGCTCCATCGGCAAATCTCTTGAATGTCAGGTTTTTGCTCGGATAGTATTTCTTCATTCCCACGTTGTTTACTATCATCTCGTTGATTCCGGTGTCGGTTTTCCAGTTGGGAGGTCCCACCCAGATAAAGGGGATTTCGCCTATCTGCTCCAGGATGTGTTTTACATACGGAGTGCGTATCGTGATTATGTCTCTCACAAAGAGCTCATTAGCTCCCAGGATTAGGATAATGTAGGTAGGTTTCTCCTTCCTGATGAAATATGCCAGAGTGTCGGTGGTGCCGTACCATTCGGTCTGCGAGCTGTACCAGATTACCGATGCCATCTCGTGTCCGTTTTCGTGGCAGTAGTCGCGCAGCCGCCATCTGAACTGCTCCAGCATCGAATCGCCTATCAGCAGGATCTTCTGCTTGCTGGTGTCTATTACCAGGTGCGGATTGTATTCGCTGTGGTAAACTCCGTTGATTACGGGAGTTACGGTGTCGCCTATCACGAAATTGCTGATTCCAGATTTCTTGATCTCGGTATCGCCTATCGTGGCGGTGGGGGTAATGAAAGAGTATATTGACAGCAGCACTGATGCGGCGGCCAGTATCATGAGTATTTGGTATCTGTATTTCATTATATATATATAATAAGGTGATGCTATTTTTTCTTGTTGCTCATCAGCCAGTCCAGATTGTCGGGATTGGAGTATACCTTGTCCCATATCAGGTGGCCCATTCCGGCTAATTCGTAGTATTTTATCCTCGTGCCGCCGCAGGCCTGTATTGCCTTGGTGATGTTGCGCGATCTCTGCACCTTCACCAGCTTGTCGGTGGCTCCGTGGAAAGTCCTTATAGGGATGTGTTTCAGCCGGCAGGCCTGTTTCTCATCGGCGCCACCGCATATCGGCATCGCTGCCGCGAATTTTCCCGGATAGCGCGATATTATGTCCCAGGTGCCGAATCCGCCCATCGACATTCCTGTCACGTAGATTCTTTTGGTGTCGGCGTTTGGCAGGGCGGCCACGCTGTCGAGGAGCTCGTTGGCGGCCGACAGGTATTTCGACATCTTGGCTGGCATGGTGTGGTAGGGCAGAGTCCAGTCGGTCTCGCACCAGCGGAAGTTTTCGGCGCACTGCGGCACTATCACATAGCAGGGGTGTTGCTGAATAAATGTATCAGCTGCAAACACCTTATCTATATATGTGAGGTTGGCCTCGTTGTCGGATCCGCGCTCACCGGCCCCGTGCAGGAATAGGATTACCGGATATTGGGCGGTGTCCGTCATGTTTTGTGGCCTCAGCAGGCGGTATGGCAGATGTGTTCCGGTGCTGTCGGTATATACAGCCTTCACGAATCTGTCGCGTGGGTTTTCGGTCTGTTTTTGTGCCATGCAGCTGATACAGAATAATATCAGTGCGGCGAGTATTGTTGCTCTTCTCATCTTGTTCATAATTTATGGCAAAGATACAATAAATTGTTTATTTGTTATCAGCTGATA
>JAZUEG010000102.1:0-15842 GCA_045640025.1 Bacteroidales bacterium | reverse complement strand
GGCCGACAACAAGAAGCTCCAGGCTGACAATGCACAGCTGATGCGCACCAACGAGGAGCAGGAGCAGACCATACAGCAGCAGGACTCCGTGATCGTTCAGACCCAGCTGCAGGTGGAGCTGATGGCCAAGGAGAAGGAGCTGATGCTTACACAGCGCAAATACGACAGCCTCTCGCTCGAATTCAAGGACTACAACATCCGCCAGGAGACCAAGGCCAAGGACGACGCACGCCGTCAGGCCCGCAGTTTCCTCATCATGATATTGCTGGGCGCGCTGGCGCTATCGGTGATAATATACATGTATTTCAGCAAGCGAAAGACTGCCAAGCTTCTGGCGCAAAAAAACGACCTGATCTCCACACAGAAAACCGAGATAGAGGAACAGAACCAGGAGATTACTGAAAACCTGGCCATTATTGAGCAGAAAAACCGCGACATCACCGATTCCATCAACTATGCAGCCAAGATTCAGGCGGCGCTCCTCAATACATTCGATCAGTGCCGGGATGTGATGAGCGATTATTTCGTGTTCTATGCGCCCAAGGACATTGTATCGGGCGATTTCTACTGGGCACACCGTCAGAACGGTAAATTCGTATTTACCGTGGGCGACTGCACGGGACACTCGGTGCCGGGCGCTTTCATGAGCATGCTGGGCATTTCGCTGCTCAATCAGATAGTGGTGCAGCAGGGAATTTTCAAGGCTTCGGAGGTTTTGGAGCGAATGAGGAAACTCGTGAAATCATACCTCGGACAGAACGACATGGATGTGGAGACCAAGGACGGAATGGACATGGCTCTCTGCGTATGGGATTTGGAGACCAACGAGGTAAACTTTGCCGGTGCCTACAATCCGCTGGTAGTGGTATCGGGCGGCGAGATTCAGGTATACAGCGCGGTAAAGGCGCCTGTGGGTGTCCACATGAGGGAGCCCGACTTCAAGGACGAGTATTTCCCCGTAAAGCGCGGCGACAGGATGTTCATGTTTTCAGATGGATTTCCCGACCAGTTCAACGCCGACGCCCACGAGAAATTCAAGGTTTCGCGCTTCCGTCAGCTTCTGCTTCGCACCAGCGAATATTCCATGCAGGAGCAGTACCGCCGCCTGCAGAAAGCCTATTACGACTGGAAGGGCGATTTCATCCAGATAGACGATGTATGCGTGCTGGGAATCGAGGTCTGAAAAAATTACAAAAAAAAATTCCGCCTTTATGCGTTTTTTTGATTTTTCTTATTACTTTTGTACTGATTTTTACAACATATAATTCATTATGGAAAATATACATATCGTAGGCTCTCACGATGGCTATTTTGTGCCAACAGTGGATTTCAACTACCAGAACGGCGTTTGTGACATATCAGGCGAGTCGTTTCTGGAGGAGACCAATGTCTTCTATGCACCTCTCATCTCTTGGATCAGGGAGTATACCAAGACTGGCTTGCCTTTGGTATTCAATTGTAAGCTCACATATTTCAACACAAGCTCTACCAAGAGTCTTCTGGATATATTCAAGATCCTGAAGAAGTATGAGACCGATGGCGGTCAGGTAACAGTCAACTGGTATTACGACAACGAGGATCTCGACCTTGAGGAGGCTATCCAGGACTATATCACCGATACCGGACTCAAGATCAATATGATCAACTTCTAACGGTTTTTCATTACAAATATATATAGGGAAAAGGCGTTCCTTGCATTTCCGGGATATGATGGGTTTTTCTCGTCATCCGCGGAGTGGCAAGGTACGCCTTTTTTTTTAATAATGTCTGTATTTTCCGTTGTCGAGCAGGAAACAGAGGCCGGCGCTTATGCTGAAGCACTGGTTGTGGATTTTGCGCTCGCTGCGTCCCGATATGTTCATCATCCCAAGCTCGTATGATCCCTCAAGTATCAGCCTCACCTTGCGTACTCCCAGTTCGGCGCCTATGGCAAATTTGGGACCCATGTCCATAGATTTGTAGTAGTCGGCAGGTTTGCCATCAGCTGGCATGATATCCATATCGCCCGATTCCACGCTGCGGCTGGATGCGCATCCTATGTAGAGGCCCGCGCCTACGTATACGGGTATGTATGGCGCATAGAACCGTGCGTTGGGGTACAGGTGGAAGAAACAGTATTCGGAGCTGAATTCGCCCTGACCGTCGTCGAGGGTGTATCTCTCGCCCTTGGTGGTGTAATAGCAGTCGCCGTACAGCCTTATCATGTCGTTGGTCAGGTTGATGCCGAATCCTGCGCCCACCGTTACGCCGGTCTTGCTGTCCTTTACGGTCTTGGATGGGCACGAGCTGTTGAAAGTGCTTGTGGCGGCCGCTCCGCCCTTGAATTCGAGGCTGTAGCGCTGTGCACCGGCACTCTGCACCGATGCGCACACGCACGATGCAGATATGGCCACGGTGGCTATTGATTGTATAATCCTGCTTTTTCGCATATTTTTATGGTTTCCACGGCTGGTTTTACGTCATGCACTCTTAGTATGCTGGCTCCCTTGGATACTGCTATGGTGTTCAGTATGGTGGTGCCGTTCAGCGATTCCTGCGGGGTAATGCCTAATAGCTTGTATATCATCGACTTTCGCGATACTCCTACCAGTATGGGCAGACCGAAGATGTTCAGCTGGTCCATATTCTGCAGCAGCTCGTAGTTCTGGTCGATGTTTTTGGCGAATCCGAAACCGGGATCGAGAATTACGTCGCAGGCGCCGGCCAGTTTCAGCTTCTCTACCTGTGTGGCCATGAATTTTATTATCTCGTCCATCATGTTGTCGTACTGGCAGTGCTGGCCCATGGTCTGTGGCGTTCCCTTCATGTGCAT
Source organism: Bacteroidales bacterium (assembly GCA_045640025.1). Classification (GTDB taxonomy): domain Bacteria; phylum Bacteroidota; class Bacteroidia; order Bacteroidales; family UBA3824; genus UBA3824. The sequence continues at coordinate 13,030 of JAZUEG010000102.1, read as the reverse complement.
TAGGATGTACGGCGCCTTGGTGCGGCCCACGGTCTCTATCATGCCGGGGTCCAGTGTTCCGCCCGAGATGTCGTTTATGATATCAGCTCCCATGTCCATGATGGCCCTCTCGGCCACGCCGGCCCTGAATGTATCTATTGATACCGGTACTTCGGGAAATTCTCTCCTGATGGCTTTCATTGCCATATCGAGGCGCTCTGTCTCCATCTCGGGGCTTATGTCGAGGCATCCCGGGCGTGTGCTGTATGCGCCCAGGTCCAGGAACTCTGCGCCCTCGCTCAGGTGTTTTTCGGCCATCTGGAGTATTTCCTTATCGCCGGGACATCTGCTGCCGGAATAGAACGAGTCGGGTGTGGCGTTTATTATTCCCATCACTTTTGGGGTGCTCAGGTCTATCAGCCTTCCCCTGCAGCTGATACTGGTGTGGATTTTAGTTGGCTTCATCTTCGTCTGTTATTTCCACCTGGCGTTTTCCGTTCTTGTATTTCACTATGAACGCGCCCTTCACGTTCATGCGCTCCTTGGCGGCCATGGCCTCCTCGTATGTATTGTACCGGCCCACGAGGTAGCGGTATGTGCCGTCGGTGTATTCGTTGTTTATCACCTCGTCGGTGTCGTATACGTTCTGTTTTATGAATTCGAGGTTTAGCGGAGAGTTGTCGGCGGCTATCTGCACCTTGTAGTGGATCTTGTCGGCTGGCTTGGCCGGAGCTGTCTCCACTGCTGCCTGTGCCTGTGACGCTGCTGCTGGCTCTGGAGCGTCGTACCATCCGAGGATTTCGCCGTATGCGCTTATCTGGGCATCAACGGCGTTTTTCTGGAGGTCGGTTCCTTTTTTCAGGACTCTTGTCGCGGCCTTTGGGTCGGCTTTCTTGCTGTCGGCCGGCACGGTCTTCAGGGTCTTGAGCGCGTCGTCCCAGTAGGTCTCGTATTCGTTCATGAGGTCTTCCACGGTGCCCTTTTTCTTGGCGGGGCAGGTGTTGTACAGGTTGGCCAGGTCCTTGTAGTATGTGGTGTATATCTGTCGGTATGCCTCGTCCATCAGCTTGTATGCCTGTACCTGTTTCTGAAGTAATGGCTGTTCCATGGCGTCGGCCTGCTTGTTCATTTTTTTCTGCTTGCCTTTTTTCAGCTTGGCGGCTTCAGATCTTGTCTGTGCCACCTTGGCAAGGCCGCCATCTGCCTCGGCCATCATCTGTGTGGCGCGGTCCATGGTTTTCTGGGCGGCGGCCAGCTCTGCGGCGGCGCTCTCGTTTACCTGAGCCAGTATCTCCTCCTGAGGGTTTATGTCCTGCGAGTTGGCAGCCTGGCCCATCATCATTGCCAGCGCTATCGATAGTATTATTCTCTTCATGGTTGGTTTGGTGTTTTTAGGTTTCTAATAATTTTTTTTTCAAGAGAGCAAAATTACTCTGCTTTTTTTGATATTGCAATAAGTGTTCCGTATTTTTTTTTATTTTTTGTATCAGCTAATGGCGAAAAAAATACAAAAGCCGCTGGAACTTGTATTATTCCAACGGCTTTTTTTAGATTTTGTTTTGCTGATGGCGTGTTATTTTTTTTCCACCATTAGCTGAACAGCTTTACCAGCAATACTATAGCGGCTATGATACCTGCTATGAAGAGTGTGATCTTCATTCCGCTGTATGGGCGCTCGCCTTCTATTTCGCCGGTCTGTCCGTTTACTACAAAACGGTACGACTTGTCGCCGAATCTGAATGCGCAGATCCATATAGGGAGCAGTATGTGCTTGTAGGTGAGGTCGCTGTAGCGGATGTCGAGGTCTTCGATCTTCTGCTCGTCGCCGCCGATGTCTTCCTCCACAGTGTCTTCTATCTGGTCTTTCATCACCTCCTTGGCCTTGGTGAATCCGTTCTTGATGCTTACGCTGTATGTCTCGGTCTTGAAACCCGAGAGGAATTTCTCGTCGAACGGTACCAGGTCGTCGAGTTTCCATGTCGAGAGGCCGTCGAGGAACTTGCTTGGGAGCGATGTTGATGCGGCTATCAGCACATCGTCGAAACTGTCGTGCACCTGTCCCGATACTCGTCTCCATCTTGTGTGCTGCACCTGACGGGTCTTGGTTTCGCCGTCCTCCTCGTATTCCTCGGTCTCGTAGTAATGGTCGCCGCGCTGTCCGCGGTAATATGTCTCGGTCTCGGCGTCGTATGTCCAGTATGGCATATACATTCCTGTGAGGCCCGATTCGAGTATGGCCGATGTCTTGAGGTCGCCCGGGGCAAACCACAGGCCGTTAAGCCATTCCTTGTATAAGTCCTGAGCCTTCTGCTGCTCTATTGCGAATGGCAGGAGGGCCTTTGGCTTTATCTGTTTTACAGTGTTGCCCTGGGTGATGGTGAGCGGGCTTCCGCAGAAGTCGCACTTGGCCGATACCACGTTGTTGTCGAATGTGGTGGAGGCGCCGCAGCAGTTGCATTTTACTGTGTGGATCTCCTCCATCGGCTCGTCGTTGGTGTCGTCGTTGTCGAGGGCTTTCAGGAGGTCGAGCTCCTGGATGGCTTCCTTTCTCTTCTGCTCGTCGATTTTTATCTCATTCATTGTGCCGCAGAATTCGCACTTCAGGCTCATGGTGCCGGGTGCAAAAGTGAGCTTGGCACCGCAGCAGGAGCATTTTATCAGGTTCTGGGTGGTCTGTGATGGGTCCAGTACCGGTGGCTCCTGTGGATTTGTCTGTTCTTCCATAATGTGTGGTTTTGTTATTATAGCATTAAGGCAGATTTACTCGCCATTAGCTGCAAATCTGCCTTATAATTTTGTTGTAGAATCAGTATTTCTGATACGCCGCAGATACTACATTCCTGGCATTGGTGGAGGAGGAGGAACTGCGCCGCCGGCATTGAAGAGGGCTGCGAGCTCTGGTACCTGACCTGCCGCTGTCCAGCCTGGCATGCCCTGTGCCCATACCATAGTCTGGGCGTTTACCTGTCCAGCTGATACGTACTGCTGGAGTGTGGCTGCCGGGAATGGACCCTGCTGCTGGCCGTTTACTGCTATGTAGTACTGTGTGGCCGCTGGCATTGGAGGAGGAGCCATGCCGCCCATTGGCTGGCCGTAGCCCTGCTGCATTCCGTATCCCTGCTGCATGTGCTGCTGGTTCATCATGTTCTGCTGGTTCATCATGTTCTGCATCATCATCATGCCCATCATGCCTTCCATTCCGCCGCCCTGGCCTGGGTTGGCTGCGGCTGCCTGCATTGCGTCGGCTGCCTTCATCTGCTGGTAGCGGTTCATGTCGCCGAGCATGTTCATGCCTGTGCCCTCGTCGAGCTTCTTCTGGAGCTCCTCTGGGAGGTTGATGCTGCTGATGAGGAACTTGGTGAACTGGAGACCGTACTCAGGGAACTCTGTGTTGATGCGCTTCTCGCACTTCTCGCTCAGGTCCTTGTAGTTCTGGGCAAAGTCGAGGAGAGAGAGCTTGCTCTCGCCGATGGTATCGATGAGGTTGGTGATGATCATGCTGCGGAGCTCGTCGGATATCTCGCTCATCTTGAATGACGACTTGGTGCCTGATACCTTGGTAACGAAAGAGCCCGGGTCGCTTACCTTTACAGAGTATGTACCGAATGCGCGGAGGCTTACACGGCCGAAATCCTGGTCGCGGATGATGAACGCATTAGGTGTGCCCCATTTCTGGGCTGTGAATATCTTGGTGTTTACGAAGTAAACTTCGCACTTGAAAGGACTGTTGAATCCGTATTTCCAGCTCTTGAGTGATGTGAGTACTGGAATGTTGTTGGTGTCGAGGGTGTATTTGCCAGGCATGAATACATCTCCGAGCTCACCTTCGTGGATGAATACGGCAGCCTGCGATTCACGTACGATAAGCTGTGCGCCGTTCTTGATCTCGTTGCCGCGGCAGTCGTACTGGTGAAGAATGGTGTCATTGCTTTGGTCCTGCCATTCAATGACGTCGATAAACTGGCTTTTTGCCCAACCGAATAATCCCATAGTGTTTAAAGTTTTTAATTGTTATTAAATATGTTTCTTTATGTTTTTTCCGTTGCTAATTTAGGCATTATTTTATTTATGCCAAATTATTTTTTACTTTTTTTGTATCAATTTTTGTGCCGCAAGATTTTTTTTGGCCTATTGGCTGACATGAGCGGGGTGTTTATGCCACTATGTCAGCTAATGGCATGATATCTTGTCATTCCAGGATCTTGAGAACCTCGGCCTTGAGGTCGGCGGTAAACTCTGTGTTTTCGGCCACGAAAGCCGATGCGAGGTCGGCCTTGCGGCGCTGCATCTTCTGGATTTTCTCTTCCACGGTGTCCTTGCTTATAAACCTGTATACCATCACCGAATTTTGCTGTCCCATGCGGTGGGCGCGCGCTATGGCCTGGTCTTCTACTGCCGGATTCCACCAGGGGTCTATTATGAATACGTAGTCGGCCTGGGTGAGATTGAGTCCCGTTCCGCCGGCCTTTATCGATATCAGGAATACCGGGATATCATTGTCGCGGAATTTGCGTACCTCGTCTTCACGCTTCTCGGTGGCGCCGGTCAGCAGAGTGTAGCTGATGTCGAGTTCGTTGAGTCTCCTCGCTATCAGCTCCAGGTGCTTGACAAACGATGAGAATATCAGCACCTTGTGGCCCTGCGATATCACATTCTGGAGCGATCCTATTACCGCGTCGGTCTTGCCGGAGCCTCCGTCGTAGCTGTCGTGGGTAAGGTACGGGCTGCACGATATCTGCCTCAGCTTGGTGAGCGACTGCAATACCATCACGGTGGATTTCTCGAATGTGCCTTTGTCCATATAGTCGAGAATTGAGTTCCTGGTTGAAGATTTTTCTTTCTCGTAGATCTCTTTTTGTTTCTCGGTCATGTCGCACAGCACCGTAAGCTCCATCAGCTCAGGCAGATCCTGAAGCACCTGCTGTTTGGTGCGGCGCAGTATGAAAGGGTAGATGAGTTTCTTGAGCCTCTCGGCGGCCTCCTCGTTGCCGTTTTTCTCTATCGGATTTACAAACCTCTTCTTGAATGAGGCCAATGATCCCAGCAGGTCGGGATTTATGAAATTCATCTGCGACCACAGGTCGGTGAGCGAGTTTTCGAGCGGTGTGCCGGTGAGCGCCAGTCTGTGCCTGCAGTCCAGCATCATGATGCTCTGGTAAGTCTTTGATGTGGAGTTCTTTATGGTCTGGCTCTCATCGAGTATTATGTAGTTGAATTTTATCTTGGATAGTTCCGGCGCATCCAGCCTCAGGGTTCCGTATCCGGCTATTATTATATCGTATAGCGGAAACGATTTTATGAGGTCCAGTCGGCTGCCTCCCGTAAATTCAAGCACCTTGAGCTGAGGTACAAATTTGTGGGCCTCGTTTACCCAGTTGTATATCAGCGATTTGGGCACCAACAGCAGCGATGGTATTTTCTTGGCATAGCTGAAAAGCCCGTCCTGAAACTCGCCTCCCTCCACCGCCATGCTCTCCGATAGGAGCGAGAGGGTGCAGAGAGTTTTGCCGAGTCCCATGTCGTCGGCCAGCACGGCCCCAAAACCGTAGTCCCTCATCATTTTCAGCCAGTTGAACGCCGTTACCTGATAGGGTCGGAGAGTGGCGTTCACCTTCTCGGGCTGCTTGTTGGGCAGATGGCCGAGTTCGGTGAGGTTGGTCTCCAGTTTCTGTATCCGCTCCTGAAGGTCCACATCGAGCGGCAGGTTGGCCAGCACCGAATACTGGTATTCGCGCAGCTCTATGGTGTTTTCCTTCTTGTTGATGGTGCCGGAGGCCAGTATGTCGCGGTAACGCTCAAACCACTCGTCGGGCAAGATTATTATGCGGCCGTCGGGCAGAGTAAACTCCCTGATATTGTTGAGTATGTAATGGCGGAGCGATACGAATGGAATCTCGAGGTCGTCGAGTTTCACAATGGCGTATACATCAAACCAGTCTTCGCGCTTGTTTACAGAGAAGCTGATGCCTATGCTTCCGGTGTAGTATTTCTTGTCGTTTTCCGACAGCTCTATCTCTATGCCAGCCTCGGCCAGCTGTTCCTTGTTGGTATTCAGGAAGTTGATGGCGAAAGTCCTCTGCATCAGCTTGTCGGGATTGTCGCAGAGTGGTATTCTGTAATATCCCGGGCTTATCCTTGTGCCGAAAATCCTGCAGGCCTGTTCCTCGGTCTCGCTTTCGTACTGGATATCGCGAGTCAGCTTGCTGAAAACATATTCGCCGTTCTGGTCGCTCAGCCTGGCCACTATCCTGTTGGGGCTGCCCGGCTGAAAATCTATGCCGTTGTATCTGAACTTGAGGCTGAAGATTATTCCGCCGGCTATGTCGCCCTCCATCTGGAGAATGGCCTTGGGCGATACCTTGGAGTTCACGATTCTGAAACCCGAAACCCTGGTCTCGTAATCCGACTCTATCACATTTTTTACGAACTTGTCGTAATATGTGGGCTCCACCTTCTTGGCCACCGATACGTATTCCTTTTCCACAAACGGCATCAGCTTCTTGGCGTCTATATCCTCTATGCGCAGGATATTCTGCCCGGTCATTATGATGCACGGCGAATTGCTGAGCACGCTCATCTGCATCCTCAGCAGCGATAGGTCGTGGTTGTGGTAGCTGATGGTGAGGAAGTAGCGTGTCTCATTCTCGGTGCGCACAAAGTTGAATACCGCCCTTATCTTCCTTGCCGATACAATGGCCTCGTCGGTAGGGAAAATGGAGCTGAGGTTTTCCTGTTTCTTGTATACACGTATGCCGCCATCTATGCAGAGGTCTAATATTGCGGCTATGCGCCTGTCGATGTATGGGCGGATGTTTTCCTGTACAAAAGCCGGATCCAGCTTGTGGAGAAATTGCGAGTTGTTGGTGATTTTGGGATTGCCGAAAGTTTTTCGTATCTGGGTCTCCGAATACTCGTCGGCCAGAGTTACTATTTTTTTCTGCACCTCGGTATACATATCCGGCATCATCCTCACGTTGTCGGGCGTGGCCGATTCCCTTACAGTATAGAATTCCTGGCCGGGCCCCTTATCTATCATGCACGGTATCAGCAGTATACCAAACTGCTTGTGGTTTCTTATTGCAACGATAAACTTCATTTTAAATTTATAGTCCTTCTCTTTTTTGTTTCTTGCCTAATAATTGAAGTACAAAGTTACGAATTTTTTTTTGAAAAAATTCCAAAAAGTAATCTTTTACGAGATTTTCTGATTATATTTGCGTATTGGTAAATCAAAATAATTAATACACAATGGCTTTAGTAAAAACACTTTTGGGCAAGACGCCCCAGTTCGGCAAAAATATCTGGCTGGCCGACAATTGCACCGTAATAGGCGATGTGGTGATGGGCGACGACTGCAATGTATGGTTCAATGCCGTAATCCGCGGCGATGTACATTCCATCCGCATTGGCAACCGCGTTAATATTCAGGACAATGCGTGTCTGCATGCCACATACAAGACCTCTCCGCTCACCATCGGCAATAATGTATCGATAGCCCACAATACAGTAGTGCACGGATGCACCATCAAGGATAATGTGCTTATAGGCATGGGCGCCATAGTGATGGACGACGCCGTAATAGAGAGCAACTGCATCATAGCCGCCGGAGCCGTGGTAACCAAGGGCACCAAGACCGAGCCGGGTTCGGTATACGCAGGATGTCCCGCCAAGAAAATCAAGGATGTGGATGCCCGTCTCCAGGGCGACCTCATCAACCGCATTGTAGATAATTATGCAATGTATGCAGATTGGTACAGGGAGTAAGTTTAAAGATTAAAGTTTAAAGTATAGAGATTAAAGATTAGAGATTAAAGATTAGAGACACGCTATTTCCTTATGTAATTAATAAGGTTGGCGATGATGCCGTTGTCGGTGGCCGATACGCTTTCGGATACCGAGAATCTTTCTTTCAGCTTGTCGGTAAGCTGGGCCGGAGTCACGTTCTGGAAAAAGGCTCCGTATTCGCAGTACGAAATCTGTCCGCGCTCCTCCGATACCACAATTACAAGGCTGTCGCTCACCTCGCTCATGCCGATGGCGCTGCGGTGACGGGTTCCTATGTTCTGTGGCACTTCGGGATTGGATGTGAGAGGCAGTATGCACTTGGCTGCCACGATTTTTCCCTTCGATATTATTACAGCGCCGTCGTGCAGAGGCGAGTTCTTGAAAAACAACGAACCCAAAAGCCTCTGCGTAACCGCGCAGTCCAGTTTTTCTCCTGTATTGATGATGTTGCCGAGATCCGAATGGCTCGGGATTACTATGAGCGCGCCAGTGCAGTCTTGCGCAAACTCCGTGCATGCCTTTACGATCTCGGGAATGTTGAGATTATCGGGCGATTCCTTGATCACTCTGTGGAAAATCCTCTCGAGCGAGAATATCTTGGTGATGGAGGACTTGTTGCCCATTTCAAGAAGGAATTTCCTGATCTCCTGCTGAAAGACGATTACCAGCGCCAGTATTCCCACGCTGGCTATCTTGTTCATTATAGTACTCAGCAGACTCATGTCGAGCGCCCTTACCACCAGCCACAGCACGTATATCAGAAATACTCCCAGGAGTATGTTCATGGCTGTGGTGCCCTTCAGCTTGGTATACAGCAGATAGAGCAGGTAAGCGCTCAGCAATATGTCTATCAGGTCTATGAAACCGAAATCAAGAAATCCCATTTTTGGTTTGCTGAAAATTGTATATTATATAAGGTGTGCGGCTTAGAGGTCCTTGTTGGTCTTGAAGTCGCGGAAATTCCACTTGCCCATTACAGTGCCCTTCTCGAGTTTCATGATTCCGGGATTGGCGCGTATCATGGTCTTCAGGGTGATGTCGTCGGTCTGGAAGAATGGGAAACCGAGGCCGAAATCAGCCTTTGCGCGGCCCACCATGTCCCAGTTGCTGGAAGTAAGGCCCAGTATTGCGTAGTCTTTCTTCTCGGCGTATTCCTGAATCTCCTTCAGCTTCTTGAGGCCGTCCACATCGCTGTCCTCTATCTTGTGGGCCACTACCACGAGCACAGGCTTGTCGAGATTCAGCACCTGCTGTGTGTAGTCGGTGCCGGCAGTGTCGCACATCGTAAGGTCGTGGATCTCAGGCACGTCGCCCTTCTCTATGCGGATAGATTTGGTGTCCTTCCATACCCAGGTGGAGTCCTGCCATGGAGTATTGTCCACGTCGAAATCCTTGACCTCGCCGGTTACTGTGTTCTCGTATGTGATGATGGTCTGATACTTGTCCTGCTTGGCGTCGGGCGGCAGAGTCATCTTCTCGGCAATGTTGTTGCCCTTCTTGTATGGGCGGAAGTCGATGATGGGCAGATGGCGGAGCATCATGTGCTGGAACAGCAGTGCAAGGCAGAACACAGCTATCGAGATACCGAGTTCGGCCCTGTCGTCCAGAGGGTTGTCCATATCCTTGCGCTTTATCACTATGAATATCACCATGGTGATAAGTACCACGTTTTTCCAGAATGTTGGCCAGTTCTCAAGCAGAATAGCGTCGCCGAAACATCCGCAGTCTGTTACAGGGTTGGTGATGGCTATGTATAGTGTAAGCGGTGTAAAGAACACCATGAACGCCAGTGCGAGCCATGATGCGAGTCTTGGCTTCAGCTTGAATACGAGCATTACGCCGGTTGTGAACTCCAGCGCCGCGAGTATGAATGCGAGCGGGAGCGAGAATTTGGCAAGCTCGGGCATGTCGAACGCCAGATTGAAGTAGTCGGTGAATTTGTAGCACGATCCCAGCGGGTCCACTGCCTTTACAAATCCTGAAAACATGAATACCGCACCTACTATTATGCGGAATAGGAAAAGGAGAAATTTCATGGTTTTGTATTTTTTTTAGTTTTCTTTACTTACTTGTCAGTTTTTTTTTTCAGCTAATGGCGTGTAATATATCTCGCCATCAGCTGGATAGCCTTGAAAAATATCTCGCCATCAGCTGATACCCTTCTGCTCATCGAGCTTTATGAGGTTGAATGCCGAGTAGTTGATGATGTCGAAGTATCCGGCGTCGATGCCCTCCGATATCTGGGTCTTGCCGTCGTGGTCCTCTATCTGCTTGATGCGGTAGAGTTTCATGAGGATGAGGTCGGTGATGGATGATATCCTCATGCCGCGCCATGCCTCGCCGTAGTCGTGGTTTTTCTTCATCATGAGCTCCTGGGCCAGCCTGGCGTATTTGTTGTAATACGTCTCGGCGGTGGCTGTGTCGAAATCGGCGGTGTCTGCAAAACCTTTCTCGAGCTGTATCAGGCCCATGATGGCGTAGTTGATGATGCCGATAAACTCGGGCTCCTCGCCCTCGTCTATCATCGCGGTGTCGTTGATCTGGAGGCCCCTTATGCGGTTGGCCTTTATGAAAATCTGGTCGGTGATGGACGACGGCCTCATTATCCTCCAGGCTGTGCCGTAGTCGGACGCCTTCTTCAGGAACACCTCGCGGCATTTATGTATCTGGTCTTCAAACTGTTTTTCTGTATTCATTTTTCAATGTATTTTTTCAAACTGCAATTTTAATAAAAAATTGGGACATTCGGAAATATTAATTACAAAAAAAACGGTCGGGCAAAAACAAAATTTTTTGCCTGACCGTTTCGGCGTGTGTCCGCCTTGGGTGTATGTGTGTGGTATTAGTCTCTCTTCTTGATGTTCTCGTTGAATGAGAACTGTGCTCTTACCTGGATCATGTTGTAGTTGTCCTTCTCCTTGCCGGCGAGCTTTGAGCTTACGTTGGCGTAGTTGAGCTTCAGGTTGAAGTTCTTGCTGATGAAGTAGTTGAGGCCGATTGTGAAGTCGTTCTGAACTCCGATCTTGTCGTCGCCGAAGTTCAGGTGGTCGTATCGGCAGAGGAGCTCGAGGTTGTCGGGCGAGGCATTAGCTGCAAGACCTGTAGCCTTGTTGTAGTTCTGCTTGTCGCCTACAAGGATGTAGGATGCCTGTACGAGGAAACCGTTTACCTTGCTTCTGTCGTCGATGGTGCGCTCGTTGGCTCCGGCGGCCTGATAGTGGGCCTCCAGGAGGAATTTCTTCTGGATGAAGATGAGCTCAGCCTCCATGCGCGAGTAAGATGGAGCGTCGAAGGTCTGGGTCATGAGGGTCTTGGGCGCAAATGTGTTTGGCACTACCGACGAGAATTTGGCGCCGGTGGGCGAGTTGGTGTAGAGTGTTCCGAAACCGAAGTGGAGAATCTTGGCGTCCTCTACGTTGATTACAGGGCGGAAGATTGCCTTGGCCGATAGGTTGAGGCCCGAGTTGATGTCGGAGTTGCCGTTGTCGATGTTGCCGTCGGAGAATATACCGCCGGTCAGGTTGAGCATATCGGTGGTGAGCAGGTATGCTGCGCCAATCTTTCTTGATGGGCAGAATGCGTAGTCTACCGATGCGTCCTCATCAAACTTGTATCCGAGGCCCAGCTGTTTCATACCGAATGGCATGAAGAAATTACCGAACTGGAGGTGGTTCTTCTTGTCGATATTGTATTTTACGTATACATCGCGGAACGAGATGGCCTTCTTGGCGTAGCAGATCTCGATCTTGAAGTCGAATTTGGTTCTGAATGAGCCAGAAACTCCAAGACGTGTGTCATTGATGGTAACGCCGTTGTCGGTATGCATCTCGCCGTCCTTGTCGGGGTGCTCCTCGAGGAATGTACCTGCGTCGATGTTGGTACGGCCTATCATGTTTATTGAAAACTGGCTTTTGCTTACGGCTGCCGGCTCCTGTGCCTTGGCCTGCAATGCAAATGCCGCAATTCCGGCTGCGAGCAGTGTCGCTTTTAATAATTTCATTTTAATCGATTGTTTATTGGTTTTACTTGATAAATAATTTGCCGCAAAGGTAAGAATTTTTGTTTTATCGGATGGCTTTTTAATGTTTCTATTATGTTAAAAAATGAGATAATACAATTTTTACGGCATTGCAGGCCCGTTTGTGTCGTCGGGTTGGCGCTGGGTGTCTGCCTGGCTGGTCCTCAGCAGCAGTATCAGCCACATCAGGGCATTGGCGGCCATTATCCACCACCTTGGGCATATCAGGAACGCCAGGCATCCGGCTTCTATCAGGCCTTCCAGCACTCTGTACTGCCATTTCTGGCCAAGGCCTGTGCAGATGGCCACGCCCAGCACATCCACGCCCAGTATCCAGAGCGCCTCCTCTATCATTATGCTGTCCTTCAGGAATAGGAGCGATATTGCTATCGTGGCCAGCATTATCTCCAGGGTGCGGTATACGGCTTTCTTGTGCATATCGCAGAGGGCCAGGAGTTCGGAGTTTTCGTCGGTTTCTTTCATGTTTTTTTCTGTTATCAATCCAAAAAGCCGCTGAGGCACAGAGTCCGCAGCGGCTTTCTTTTTTCAGCTTTTTTTTGTAGCTAATGGCGAATTATTCTCCGAGGCTCTCCAGGAGCTGGAGCATGTATACTGCATCCTCATCGTCGTCGTCGCAGTCCTCGAGTGATATTCCTATGGTGGCCATTATGTAGCCACGGAGGGTAGGAGGAAGCTTGGCGAACTTTGCGAAGGCATCTTCTATGTCGAAGTTCTCGAGATCCAGGCTGTCGATGTATTCGTCGGTGTCGGTCTCTATCAGCTGACATATTTCAGCTATGCTCTGTCCGAGAATGTCCTGATTGGCGCCGTCGATGTTTGATGCCATTCCTATGCAGCAGGCCAGCGAGTAGAAGAAATCCGGATCGTAGAAAATCCTGTCGATCTTGCTCGATTCCTTGTCGGAGAGCTGGTTGATTACTTCGGCGAGTTCTGGAATCTCCTCGTTGTCTTCGTATTCCTCTTCCTCGTCGTATTCCTCGTCGCCGTAATCTTCGGCTACTGCGTTTTCAAAATCCTCGGCTGCTCTTTCGTATTCCTCGATATCCTCGTCGAGAGATGATTTTTTTCTAATCTGTATTTTTGCCATTTTGTCAAAGGTTTTATAAGTTGTTAATATATTATTTATTCAAACCATTCATTGATGATTTCGGCGAGTTGCTCGGCCAGCTCCTCTTCCGAATCCTCGATTATAGCGCCCACAGCTCCGGCCGGGGCCACTTTCAGATT
>JAZUEG010000101.1:0-8531 GCA_045640025.1 Bacteroidales bacterium | reverse complement strand
GACATCAGCGAATTTCTCGGCAAATATCTCACTTACAACGGGATAATCGGCCGTGTCGCGAAGATAGCAAACAATATGCGCAAGGTCGCTGACGCCAGATTTTCCCTCGGCGAGAAGCGCCTCAACGTTCTCTATCATTCTGTGAGTCTGTGCCACGATATCGCCCTCGGCAACGATATTTCCCTTGTTGTCGATACTTGCAGTTCCCGAAATCAGAATATGACGGCGGTCGGAATAATCCACGTAAGTGCCTCTCTCAAAGGTGACTCCGTAATCTGAAGTGCGGTTGAGGAATTCGGGAGCATAGAGATAATTCATCTGACCTTCCGCAAGTCCGCCAACCGAATAAGCGTCGAGAATCGAGGTTACATCCTTGCTTGAATGTCGTCCGCAAATTCCCGTTGAGGTGATATAATGTGTATCGACTGTCAGGCCATTAACGTCGAAATTCTCGCGACGGGCCTTTACCACCGCACCGTAATTTACATCGATATTCTGAACGAAAAACCAGGTGCGGACACAATTGTCGGCGATATTCAATTTATTGTCTATCATAAGTTTTTCAAGATACGAGAGTTGCAGACCAGTCTCGGCGTAGGTATCAGCAATGTCGCTGACAACGCCTGCCGAATAGTAATGCGTGAATCCGTTGCGCTGAATCTTTGAGGTATATTCGTCCACGGCCTCCACATCAGCGTTTTCTTGCAGGAGCAATAGAACGGCTATTTTGGAATAATCCAAAGGAGGCTGTTGAACGAACGACACCGCGCCCTTGCCGACGATCTCGCGGATAGCGGAAACCGCCTGCTCGGCCTGATTGCTCGCGTCGCTGAGGATTACCCTCGCAAAGGCCACGGAATAATTTTTGGCGGAAGCCAAGAAGTTTCTTATAGCATCAGAGATAGCCCCCAACTGCTCCTGAAACGCCCCGCCACTCACCTTGGCCAAAGCGTGGATCTCGCCCACGCCCTCCCCAGGCTCAAAAACCGAATAATCAACCTCAGCCTTTCCGTATATAAATTTCTGATATTTCATTTTTATATTAATTACGTTTTTTTGGAACACAGATGACACAGATTGGGCAGATTTACACAGATTTTTTATCTGCGAAAATCCGTTAAATCAGCGTTATCTGCGTTCCATTATCTCTCGTTGCTGATCCACAGTTCCACGATTTTCAGCAAATCGTCGCGGCGCTTGGCTTCAAGCATATCGGCGTGGGGCTGATGAAGGGCTCCGCCGGCGTTGTCGATGAGGGCACGGTAAAGCACTGAATTCAAGTGGTTTCCGGGCTCTACAACCAACGATCCTGATACCGCTCCCGAGGGTTTGGAAACCGGATTGAAGTTGTCGTTGTCGGTAAGGAACAATCCCCTTGCGCCCTTGCCCGAGGCTCCGTGACACGAGGCACAGGTGGGCGAGAAAACCTCGTTCTGAACCATCCGCCTCATCGAGACATCTACATCGCCCGCAGATATCTCGCAAGTATCAGTTTCCGTAGTCGTCAACTCCCTTACAAAAAACGAGGCCAACTTTACCCTCAGACGGTTTACCACGCAGATTTCCAATGTCTTGACATCGCCCTCAGGTATTCCCGACATCACGACATCTATGTTTCCGTCGGCATCAGGAGCCTGAATATTTTTGGAGATAACGGCGTAATCCATCGAGCCCGTAGGATCGCCGAAACCCGCTAAAACCAGCGAGTAACCGTCGGAATTCTGCCAGTCGTCGTAACCCGAAACATTGCCCGAAAGCCTCACCGAAAATCCTTTCTTGGAAGTGAAGTTCTCCTTGGGCAGAATATCTCCCTCGTCGCACGACACCAAGCCAAAAACAACAGCCAACAAAATTAATAATTTATTTGTCATTTCCGAAATCTATTTTCTATGATATTTTCAGAATACAAAATTGCAGGAAAAATCCGGGGACGGCAATACTCAAAAGTAGGTAAAAATTGGAAGAGGAGATACTTAGAAATGGGTAGAGGATTTGGAAACTACCCCAGCCCCTCCACCGTAGTATCAGAAAACGTATAATCAATCTCAAGCCTGTACTTCCTGTAATCATCATACATACGGCGACGGTCTGAGAGAGAGAGGATAAGGCGGAGTTTGTCGTCGGCGGGATCGAAGCCAAGTTCGGCCTTGGTGGAGGTGTGGATACTCGAGATTCTGTAGATATCGCGGATTCCCTTGCCCGAAATGTAGGGCACAAACCAACTCAGCCCGTCCAACTTGATTGTGGACGGGAACTCCTTTCCTGTATAATACAAAGTGGCGTTTCCGCTCTCGAAATCATTCACCCATTCGTCGGAAACCTTGCCCACAAGCACACGGTTGGGAACCGAAACCTCAGCACCCTTCTGTGGTATCGATTCCGAGACTATCTGCGCCGAGGTCTTCTGATTGATAAGACGATTGATGAAACCCTCCAGCAACTCCAGACTCTCGGCATTTCCGGGCTGAAGCGCAAACGCTCCTATATTGGTCTCTTCCAGCGATTTGTAGAAAGCCTCAGCCTCATCTTTGGCGCTTTTGCCGTGGCCCGGGAATAGAATGTATCCGCCCACAATCTCCCTCTTTAGCCTCTGAGACTTATGAGTCCTGAAATATATGGCATCGCGGTATCTGTGCATCTGATTGATAGCATCATCGGGCGGTGCATCAGGCTTGTCTTTGTCTATGCGGTATTTGGCGTCGAAAAGATATGTCAGTTTAAAATTTTTCTCAATATCGTTTTTAGTCAATTGTAGCACGATATCAGGCTTCTGAGGCACTGTAAGGGACACCGAGTTCTCTATGCCCGTGTTCATATCGCTATCCGACACCTTGGGATTGTAACTGACCTGCGCCAGTTGCACATCGCCCTCCTTGAAGAGAACCTTGGAATATTCTCCCTTGTTGAGTTCATAGACAAAGTTGTGGCTTAGTTCGGGACGGTTGCAGTGTATAGGGTCGGCTCCCGTGATTTTCTGCACAACCTTATACACCTGAATGAAACACCAGATCTCGTAAAGTTCCGCAATATTCTTGGTCTCCATCTTGTAGAGACCTTCGGCCAGGGAGAACGATTTCCTCAGCAAAATGCTTGTCCTGTAGATATTTGAATAATTGACATCGCGCTGAAGTATCAGGGATTCCTGACGAAGGCCCTCAAACTTGCCCACCTTTCGGAAAAAGGGATTGCGCGCAAGCCTCTGCAACTCCTGCTCCTGTTGCAGGAATTCAGCCTGAGCCTGATCCGAAAGAGTCTTGTATGCCGAGACACGTTTCAGCAACTTGCTGAATTTCTCCGAAATGTCATTAATGGTATATTTCAGGAAACGGTTTTCCAAAGTATTCAGCGAATTCTCATATTCGCATTGTCGGTAAAGAAAGTTTTCCTCCTTGCAATGCTCGGCAAACTTCTCCTCCATCTCTGGCGAGGGTCTCTTTATCTTGTCGGCTTTCACGAGGATACTAACGGCCCTGAGTCTATGGCGTGGCCGGTCTATTATGTTCCTGACAGACTGTACGAATTTCTTCTGCGCACTCTGAAAAACATTCCACCAGATAAGGTCGAAACTATCGCCCTCGCCCTGAGAGAAACTATGACAAGTGCGTTTCAGGTAATCGAGCGAGAGCATATTGTACTCAGCCTCGATATCCTTTATCAAGGTGCGCCAATGGCTGTGATAATCAAGTTTTTGCGACAACACCTCGAACCCAAACCTGAAAACATTCTCTTCGCCGTCCTGTTTGGTATATCTGAAACTGATATTTGCGAGACCTATATCGTTGCCGAAATTGAAAAATCCAGTCAGGACCCTTCCGCGACGCGAGAAATGGTCGTAATCTTCCTGAGCCTGACTCACAATCTCGGCTTTCCTGATATCAGCCCCAAACTCCACCCAGATACTATATACAGTGTTGTCGAAAAATATTGGCTTAGAGGGTTTTCCGTTTTCGAGCGGATACATCACATCTCTCTTCTTATCATAGCATAGCACCTCCGTTACCCCATCGCTCCACGTATATACGCAGGTGAGTGAGGTTTCAGGAATATTCTGATTGTGCACGGCGTGATAAAAAGCATCGGCGTACTTATCAGATTCCACATACATCGTGAAGTCGCAATGACTGATTCTGAGAAGTTCCTTCATCCGCTATGCCCAGTAACTTGTATATCCAGATTTCAGTTTCAGTTCCATATCTATTATTTTCTTGAGGCTGATACTGTTGTCCTTGGTCAATCCCTTGGTCTCCAGAATCTTTTTTATGGCATCAAGCACATTGCTTGTCTTCTCGAAATCGCCCTCTATCCTTGAAAGAATTTTCATCGAGGTCATCTCATCGATAGTCCTGACATAGACATTATCATCATCCTTGGCCAGGCTCTTGCGGTTGAGGGCATACATCAGGAACTCGTTCCTTGTACGATAGGCAATCTTGAAAGGTGTGCCCTCCAGTTTTTTATTGACATTTTCCAGATATTCCAAAACCTTGTCGCAAAGTTCCTTATCCTGCTGATACGCCACCTTCTCGTCACTTACGGCATCGGCAAGAATCTTCTCCAAGTTTCCAAAATTGAAAGACTCATCATCCACAAGACCGCCCCACATATCAACCTCATTCATCTCTAAGGTCATAGCACGGTCAAGAACCTTTCGGCTGAAAGAATATGTGGTCTCGTCCATATTCACAGTGCCTATCACAATGAGATTCTGAGGGATAGAGATACCATCGGTTTTAAACTGAATATATAGAGCGTGTTTCTTGTCGTCGGGACATTCCACAATCAATTCCTTGATAAGATTGTCGTAATATTCCTTTACAATTTTTTCACCATCCACCGATTTGTAATCGGGACTTATAATCGCATCGGTTACAATCTTACCATTTTTCAATTTTCTCGACTCAATGATACTGAGATACTCTGCAAAATACTGCTCCACAGGCGCAAGGTTCATCTCATCAAGACAAAGGAAATACGGACGCCCGGGATCCTGCCAAGCCCTTGCCACAAACTTTATGAAATCGCCTGCAATATATTTCTCACCGTTTATTCTCGAAACATAACCAATAAGTTCGGTGCTGTCGTGCCAGTTTGGGCGCACCTGAATCATCATAAAATTCTTAGGCTCCTGAGCATTTCTCTGTTCCTCATCATCCGCCCAGCAACACCTCGCTAATTCCCTCACAATCCTACTCTTACCTGTGCCCGAAATACCTGCCAGCAATACAAACGGCTTGGTGCGAATAGCCGAGAGGAGTTGCTGATGAAAGGAGGTGAGGGTGGCAGGGTTAAGGGTGGAGAGAGGGGTTGTGGAGGAGGACAGAGAAGCGGAGGTGGAATCCACGTAATTACCATATAACCTATCCTGATTCTCTATAAAATAATAAATAAAATCTGGCCTAAACAAAATGCTTCTATCTGTTTTATAAAAACCCATAATAAGCGCCTTTTGAAGCCCCACAGTTCTAGTACCTCGTATACTTGGATTGGTCGCAAAATTAAAACTAGAACGATTATATGCAGATAAAATATACTCAATAGGATTGTTTCCATCGTCAATTGAGTAGATACCCAAAATCAATGTAATCCAACCAGGCTCATCTGCTTCTGGGTATGAGTTACCCAATTGCATTTTGAATTCATCATTTTGTCTGGCTTCATCCCTAACAGAACTAATATATAAATTAATCTTATAAGAGATATTCTGACAAAATGTTTCTACTTTCCAAAATGCACCATTAATATGTTCAATACTATTAACAGTCCAATTTTTTTGTTCAAAAATTGAAGTTATTATTTGTTTACGTTCGTTTTCTCCCGACGCCCACAATGTTGTCTTTCTTGAAACAAGAGAAGCGTCAGGATTAACTTGCAAATGAGTATCTGCCATAATTAATTATTTTGTAAATATTTCAGTAATTGGGAGGCAAGTATATTTGCCATTTTAGAAGGAACAGCATTGCCTACTTGTCGCCATTGATCTTTGAAATCACCCTTCAAAATGTAATCATCATCAATAGTTTGAATACGTTTCAACTCCTCAATACGCAAAAACCTATTCTTCCAATGAAACGGACCTTGATTATTAGAAAAACTAGCCTGTATTGTCCAAGAGGGACGATCGGGTGATAGTTTCAACAAAAAAGTCCAATAACGTGATTTCCATTTAAAAAGTGGGTTGGGATGACCTCGTTTTTCTGTAAAAAACAAATAATTATCTCCCGGAGGAATTTGTAACAACAAATTATAATCCTTAGAACCTGGTTTTTGCTCTTTTTCAGCCTCAGTTATATTGTCAAAATCAGACAACACTTGTCCACAAGTAACCCATTTATTTGTACCTGCCTCACCAGTTTCTGAATGAGTTTCTTGAGGAAATTCAAACGTACCCAAATCCTTTCTTATTCCAACACATATAAAGCGTTTTCTAGTTTGAGGGACTCCATAATTTGCGCAATTTACAACCTTAAAAGTTATGTTATATCCTAATGATTCAGATTTCTCTTTTACAAACTCCAAAGGCTCTTTGTATGTTTTAAAAGTAAAACCATCAACATTTTCAAACAAAAAGGCCTTAGGACGAATCTCCTCAATCGCCCTAAAATATTCGGGTACGGCAAATCCTGCTTTCTCATCCTGAAAACCACCAACCTTACCTACTAAATAATGCCTAGTTTGGCTATAAGGCGGACAGGGAGGCCCTCCAATAACGACATCGGTAATGTCCTTATATTTTGTGAAATCAATATTTCTAACATCATCACAGATTATTTCGTCTGCAACTTGATTGGATTTTAAACTCTCACACGCAATAGGCCAATTATCTGTTGCCATAATTGCGTAATATCCAGCCTTCTTAAATCCAAGATCCAATCCTCCACAACCAGAGAACAAACTAACAATATTGGGTTTCATCAAATTATCGATATTAAAAATTCACACATTTGCTTCGCCAATAAACAAGGCACTGCGTTACCAATCTGTTTATGCACCGAACGTGGTTTTCCCATAATTTTGTAATCCAACGGGAATGTCTGAATAGACGCTAGTTCATTGTTTCTTAACCTTCTATTAGTCCAATGGAAAGGTCCTTCCCAATGCCCTGGTTGAGCAATAATTGTCCAAGAAGGCAGATATGGGTGCAACTTCAACAAAAAAGTCCAATAACGTGTCCCAGCCTTAAAAAGTTCGGGAATATGTCCTTTATTACTAGACAAAGAAATATAGTTACCTCCTGGAGGAACTTGAATTAATGAATTGTGATGAAGACCTTCTGTGTTATCAAGTTCAGACTTGAATTCATCTGTATCAAATCTACCAATCCAATCAATAACTCTTTCGTATGGCAAAGTTCCATTTAATCCATCCAAAGAATGAGTTTCTTTAGGCATAGTCAAAATTTTCTTTCTTGAACCTATAAAGAAAACTCTTTTCCTCTTCTGAGGAACTCCGTAATCACAAGCATTTGCTTTTACCAAAACATAATTATAGTTCATTTGACCTAAGGCTTCCGCCAAATCATCAACTGCTTGTCTGTTATGAGGATGAAGAATACTCTCAACGTTTTCTAATATAAAACCATCAGGCCTAATCTCATCAATGATAGTCAAATAATTACCAATCATATTTCTTGGATCGTCAGGACCTAAACGTTGAGCCAATGTTTTCCAATAACCAGCCTTGGAGAATGGTTGACACGGAGGACCGCCCAACAACACAAGTTTGTCAGGATTATTATTTTTTATTAGGGAAGAATAATCGGTAGATTTTACATTACGGATATCATCTAGCCTATGCTCAGTATGAGCAAAGAAATCGTTTGCCCTTAATGTTTCAATAGCATCTTTTTCAAAATCCAAACTAGACAATACTTTTATACCTGCCATTTGAGCACCAATGTCTAAACCACCGGCGCCTGAAAAAAAAGACAAACCTTGAATTTTGGAATCCAAAGCCTTTTCTAAATATGGCATACATAGATAATTTCTATCCGTATACTCAATTGTATATTTACCATCCACAAACGGAACTTTCAGAGAATCAAAAAACTCTTTTTTCTGAAAATCCATAATAGGAATATAATGGTCTGTGTAAATATGATATTTTTCGGACATTTTTCAATAATTATTTCTCCTACAACTCTCTCATCATATAAAAATAGCAACTTTGATTATCTGTTCCATATTCAATCAAAGACACCAATTGCCAACCTTCTTGACCTAAAGCATTAAGTTTTTCAATTCGATCTTCGTTATACAAACATACGAACCTTTTATACTCAAACTTTTTCATAAACAAAAGAGAATTGAGAAATAAATATTTTTCTCTCATCCGCCAAATACCCTCAATCGGACAATATTAAACAAAAAAAGCGCAGGTATCTGCATCTAATTGTCCATCAGTATTCTCGGCCTTCCACAGCCTTAATCAGTTGACGGACAGATACAAGACACCCACGCAGAGTTGTGATATAGTACACCCGTAAAAGTGCGTCGAGAGGGCGCAGAAGTCGGATCGTAGCCATGTCGTTCTGT
>JAZUEG010000100.1:0-6817 GCA_045640025.1 Bacteroidales bacterium | reverse complement strand
CTTCCTAAGACCGCTTGGCCTCCGACTTCGCGAAATCATTATTGCGCAAATGTATTTATTTTTTAAGTGTTTTGCAAACAATTTTCGGATATTTTTATTTTTCCAACGCTTCCAGATAAGCCAACGCAATCTTGTAGGTCTCGTATTTTGGAGGGAGTTTTCCGTTGGTACGTCGTGCGTCCATATTGTGGCGGAGGTCGGCAATCTTTACCTGACGCGCTATTGTATTGTGGGCCAGCGCCTTCACGTAGTCAAGATATGGAATCTGCTTGTCGTGCGTTATCAGCTGAAGTGCTGTTATTATTTCTTTTGGGAAGTCAGCTGATAAGCTCTCGATACTGTACATATCGCCGTGATCCTCCACCACGTCGTGGAGCATTGCCACGCAAACGGTGTTCTCGTCGTCGAACTGAGTGGCGAGATAAAACGGATGAAAAACATACGGATATCCGCCCTTGTCGATTTCCTTATGCGCTGTATATGCGATATTTACAGCCTTCTTTACTAAATCGGAATAGAACATATTGTAATAGATTTTGATAGGTTAGTGTAATTATAACGCAGGAAGATTGTTGTTATTGTTTTTTTTGCTAATATTGCGATAAATGATTATATTTGCGGAACGAAAAATCGAATTTTTATATGGCAAGACGATTCAACACTGCGGGCACCTGTCGCCCCAAGGAACATTATATGGTGGATATCACCGAGCGCTTGGAAATCATCAGGAAAATGATTGCCCAGGGCGACTATTTCTGTATCAACCGTGGCCGTCAGTATGGAAAGACGACTACGCTGAAGGCTATAAGCGACAGATTATCAGATGAATATTGTATTTTTAATATCAGTTTCGAGACTATATCTGAGAATTCTTTTGCCGATGTTGAGAGTCTGTATTCCAGCGTTTTGTTTTTGTTGGCTCAGTCTTTCGAATGGGTTCCGCTTCAGGGACTTGATGACGATGTAGCCCAGATGATTGCTGATTTCTCGGAGTCGCATTACGAGAAATGTTCCGAGAAGGATTTTGTAAAATTCATAAGCACTATCAATCATAAAAACTCCAAGCCAATCGTCCTTATTATAGATGAGGTAGATCAGGCTGGCAATTTTATCTCTTTTATTAAGTTTTTGGGATTACTCCGTGGATTATATCTGGTTAGGGATAATGTTCCAACTTTCCAATCTGTAATCCTTTCAGGAGTATATGATATCAAGAATCTGAAACTGAAAATCCGCCCCGAGGATCAGCACCAGTACAATTCTCCGTGGAATATTGCCGTGCCTTTCGATTATGATATGAGCCTTTCAGCTGATGGCATTGCAAATATGTTGGCTGATTACAAGGCTGATAATCAGTTGGATTTCGACGAGGTTTTTATTGCGAGACTTATCCGTGAATATACCTCGGGATATCCGTTCCTTGTAAGCCGTATTTGTCAGATTATTGATTTCGAGAAATGGACTTGGGACAAGGAGGGAGTGCTGAAGGCGGTGAATAAGATATTGAACGAGGGAAGCACTTTGTTTGATGATATCGTAAAGAAGTTGGACGAGTTTCCTGAATTGGGAAATATCATCAAGCGTTTGCTTTTCAATGGTCAGCGTCTTCCTTTCAATTATTACGACAAAGCCACAAATCTTGCCTTTATGTTCAATTATATAAAGAAAGACAACGGCGCATTGTCGGTATATTGCAGAATTTTTGAGGTTTGGTTTTATAATTACTTTATTAATTCTTCCAAATCTTCTATTCCATATATTCAGGGTATTGAGGACAAGAACCAGTTTGTACACGACGGCATTATTGATATGCCTCGTCTCCTTGAGCGGTTTGCGGTTCATATCAATCAGACTTTCAATATGGACAAGGACCACAAGTTCCTTGAGGAGAATGGCCGTGAGATTTTCCTTACTTATCTGCGCCCGATTATCAACGGTGTCGGCAATTATTATATTGAGGCTCAGACCCGCGACAACGACCGTATGGATGTTGTTATCGACTACCTCGGCAAACAGTATGTTGTGGAACTCAAGATCTGGCGTGGTGACTCCTACAACAACCGTGGCGAGGAACAACTCTGCCGTTATCTGGAATATTTCGACCTCCAGACAGGCTATCTCTTGTCGTTCTGTTTCAACAAGAAAAAGGATTCAGGATTGAGGGAGCCCGTGGTGATTGGAGGAAGGACACTGATAGAGGCGGTGGTGTAAGGTGTGAGCGCTTGGGACTGGGGCGTGTATCAGTGTGTATGTCCGCAGGCTCTGCCCGTATCGGGCGTCGCGTGCGGTTATGCATAGCGACGCCTCTTCGAGGCTGGAAATAAGGGTGTTTAACTTTTATATTTTTGATTATGTTAGGAGCAATTATAGGTGATATTGTTGGTTCTACAAGAGAGTGGAACAATGTCAAAGCAACTGATTTCGATTTATTACCCCAAGGGAGTACTTTTACTGACGACACCGTTATGACTTTGGCTGTTGCAAAATGGCTTATGGATGACCCTTTGCATAGTCCTGATAGTTTGGTCAAGATTATGCAAGAGTTGGGAAGGAAATATCCCAATGTCGGATACGGTAAGCGATTCAAGGAATGGCTTATGTCAGATAATCCCCAGCCATACGGAAGTTGGGGAAATGGTTCTGCCATGCGGGTGAGTCCTGTTGGATTGTATGCGAAATCACTTGATGAGGCACTGGAACTTGCAAGAATCTCTGCTTCCGTATCCCATAATCATCCTGAGGGTATCAAGGGGGCTCAGGCAATTGCGGCCTGTGTCTATATGAAAAAAAATGAGCGATGGGACGAGGAAAGAACAATCAAGAAATATATCGAGGATAATTTTGACTATAATTTAAACGAGAGATTAGAGGATTTGCGCGACAATTATTCCTTTGATGTTTCCTGTCAAGGCAGCGTCCCTATTGCAATAATGGCATATCTTCAAGGGCGTAATCTTGAAGATAGTTTGCGCCTTGCTATTTCTATGGGTGGAGATTCTGACACTATCGGGTGCATGGCAGCCTCTATTGCTTTTACGGAAAGGTTAGATGTAGTTAGATTATTTCCCGACACTAAGCCTCTCGAAGAAAAATGCAAGTCTCTTCTGACTCCTGAACTTTTGGAAATTCATGATCGTTTC
The DNA here is from genome assembly GCA_045640025.1 of Bacteroidales bacterium. GTDB lineage: Bacteria > Bacteroidota > Bacteroidia > Bacteroidales > UBA3824 > UBA3824. The sequence goes on along the minus strand of JAZUEG010000100.1, from coordinate 3,677 downwards.
GAGGCATTTATTGGTAAGCCTCTATATCAATCATATGAATTATGTTACGGGCTCTATGCAGGAGAGTATCCCGGGGACAAAAATGGGGAAAAGGCAGAGGACAAACTAAGTCAGATAACTCATTTTGGGGTAAAACACTTCATTGATTTTACCGATGATGGCGAATTTCCTCCTTATCAGCACCTATTGCCCAAAGATTGCTCTTATATGCGATTCCCGATACAAAACTATGGCATTCCTCAAAGCATAGAGTTCGTTGATAAAATTATAAAATATATAAAAGATTTGCTTACCCAGAACGACGGTTACATATATATGCATTGTATTGGAGGTGTTGGACGGACAGGCACTATAGCAGGTTGCTTTTTGGCAGATGAGACATTCGATAAGACAATGGAAAAATTACGTGAATGTTTTTCCAAAATGCCAAAATCAAAACGTTGCACTACCCCAGAAAACAATGCTCAAGAGTCATTTATCCGTAGTTTTGTGGAATCCAAGGCAGAAAGAGACAGACAGCAGGAAACAAGGATAAAGGATTGTATCCGAGGGAGTCTAATGGGCGGTGCGGCTGGCGCTGCGCTTGGATTGTCTGCTTCTCGCCTGTCCGCAGAGGATTTAGTAAATGTATATGGCAATAAAGGAATTACCAAATTTGTGCTTAGCTACGATGGCAAGGTATGGGTAAATTGTGACACTCAGATGATGCTTTATACAGCCAATGGAATGCTCATGGGAATTACGAGAGGGTGTATTCGTGGTATTGGCGGCATACCGGAGGATTATGTAGGACATGCTTTGATGGACTGGTATTTTACTCAGACAGGCGAAACAGAATCCGATTATTATAAATATCCGTGTACATGGCTTCGCGATTTGCGTGATATGGCTTTTTCAAGGAGCCCTGGAGCAACTTGTTTAAGATCTTGTGAGAGTTTGGTGAATAGAAAAGAACCTAAGAATAATAGCAAGGGCTGTGGTGGTATTGTGAGGGTTGCTCCTATGGGGTTGTTGGATGCTGCCCGTGGAAATTGGTATTCAAAAATTAGGCTGGCAGAGGCTGCCGCCAAAATTGTTAAATATACTCATCTGCATCCAATGGCATATCTCCCTGCAGGACTTTTGGCGTTTTTTATTTCTCGCATTGTTGCTCTCAAACCAGAAGAGGTGAAATCGTCAGTTTTCGGGATAGTAAATGAGGGCATAGAGGTTATGATGCAAATGTACGGAGACGGTTTCGCAAGTGAAAAAGAGGCTGTCAAGGCAATAACATTGAAGGCTGTGAGTCTTGCTAAGTCAGATATTCCTGATTTAGAGGCTATTGTTCAACTTGGCGACGGCTGGGTAGCGGAGGAGACTTGGGCAATTTCGCTTTTTTGTTCTCTTCGCCATATCGACAGCATTGAGGACGCCATAATTGCCGCTGTCAATCATAATGGTCATAAGGATTCTGTTGCATTGCTTACAGGAAATATTATGGGCGCTATCTATGGATATGAGTCTATAAAGAAGCAAAATCTATTCTGTCCCGATGATTATGTTTTAGAAGATACGCTGGAATTGTCAAGAATCATACTTGCTTTAGCTGACGACCTTTATTCCGGCTGCTGTATTACTGAGTATGATTGCGATGACACTCCGGAGAAAAAGCAGTGGTTCGAACGTTATTGGGAGATGAAACCAGTTGGAATATAGTTTTTTTAGATTCTTCGCTCCGCTCAAGATGAGTGAGCGAAGCGAAGGATCTTTTATAAACTATAGAAGTATTTTTTTATTTTTTGCGCCATTAACTGTCTTCTCTTCTCAAGGAATACTTCATAATCTTCCGAAGTCATTTCCTTGAATTCCTCTGGAATACAGTTTACCTGACAGTTTTTGTTCAATTCTTCCAAGTCATTGATTGTTGTATATTCTGATTGTTTGCCATTTGTCAATGCTTTAAATACTTCTCCCATATACTTTTGAGGAGCCTTTTTACCAATGACAATATTAACAGGTCGGCTAAGTACAACATAGTTTGCCACTTGGTTGTACTTTACGATTGCGTTGATTCCGTTGTCCTTAAGATACTTTTTGGGGAACAAGTGATGAATGTCGGCTGTTTCCAATAAGTCTCTTACCTTTGCTCCGTTTCCTAAAAACGAATCATCAGACATTTTGCATTGAGCCGCAAGGTAAACACAAAATGCAGGTGCTGTGCTTGAAGAAGTTTGTAGAGATTGAGGCAATGTTATACTCCAGAAATCATCTCCGTAATTTTCCATTGTCTCATTATAAAATTGTTGGAATCCTTTGTTCTTTATTGCTCTTAGGTCTCTGTCAAATTGAGACTCTGGTGATGCGCTATATCGGTTTGTAAGAATTGACATTACATACCAAGTCTGTACATAATGACCGATTTTTAATTTATCTATGGTGTTGTCCTGTCGTAACCTAATGAACAACATATAGGCAAAATCGATAGCCATTCTTCCCTTTATAAGTTTGGGATAAACGAAACCTGCCGATTTCATCGTCTCTATGAATTGGTTCATAGAATACTTATCCACGAAACTCTTTACTCCCTCAGAAAAGTGATTGAAAGTGTCGTTCATAATACTTTCTTCGTAGGTTCGGGTTTCAAAATTCCTACCGTGGAGAAGGTCTGTTAAATTTGCCAATCGGCCTCTGTAGTATTTACTCATAAAGGCAGTTCTTATCAGATCGTCAAATGTTGGTGTGTATATATTTGACTCTGATTCTGCGTACCATTTGATGGCATTGAAATACTCAGATTGGCTAAATTCCTCATCCTTTTCGATATGTTTGATAAAGTTGGAGTCTTGTCCTAAGTGACAGAAATAGTCAATGGCCTTTCGCAACAAATTGCCACCATTTTTGGAATCTGCCGCTATTGTTGACATTACAAAATCAGCCTGAGTCAGGGCTTTACCTTGACTATTTATACGGATGAATATTTCGGTTACTTCGTCAATTGAGAGAGAGTCGCTAAGATTTATAATACCTATCGGTGCATTTTTTATATTCAACACTTTGTTGATTAATGCATTTAAATCTTTTTTTGCAATATCTGGATTGGATGCGCAATATTCATCTATGAATGTGAATGAGTCAAAGTCTGATTTGAATAATTCAGATATATCCTTAATCCAACGTTTGTCTTTTAAGATTGCCGCACTCTGTACTTCAAAACAGTTTTCTCCCTCTTTTGCGTATGGATTAAATGATATTTTGTGGACCTTTTCATTAAAATTCTGGTCAAGAACTTTTAGGCCAACAATTGCGGTCATAATAGCGGTTACTCGCTGTTGTCCGTCTATCATTATTTTTTTCCCAATTGTAGTCTCGCCGTTCTTGTCTTTGATGTTAGGGTTTTGCCATACAATCAAATATCCTACAGGATAGCCGTGGTATAGAGAATCTATCAGATCTCTGATTTTGGAACCGTCCCAAACAAATGGTCTCTGGATTTCAGGAATGGAAATTTGGCCGTCCTTAATATAGCCGATTACATTCTCTATTGTTCTACTATCTACTGAATATTGTGGCATTTTATGTATTGAGTTTTTCTGTTGTTTGTGTATATTTATCTCTCACAAATTTATAAAATCTTCTTTTCTTATGCAAGAAATCGCTAATTTTTTTTGTTCTTTAATTTGTGGAAATGAAAAATCATT
>JAZUEG010000099.1:0-4524 GCA_045640025.1 Bacteroidales bacterium | reverse complement strand
ACCGCTTGGCCTCCGACTTCAAGCATCCTGAAATACTCGTCCTTGTCCAGTAATGAATATTGTTTTTCGATATCAGCTGCCAAATTCTGAGCAGATAGCGAGAGGCTGATTGTCAGTATTAATATTGTGATAATGGTTTTCATCGCTTAGTTATTTTAATTTTAGTCATTAGGTTTGTCCAAGAATAATCTGTAGATGTCTTCGTTGTCATTGATATACTTATTGATATTCTGAAAAACTTGATTCCTGGTCTTCGCATAATCTTCGAATTCTTCTGTTTTTCGGTCATAAATATTACATGCGTACAATCTACCGTCAATACATGAAATCCATCCCTGAACTACGTCGCTGAAAAGCAAATGTTGAGGCCGGACTCTCATCATTTTTCGCAAAGCCTTACTGGCATTATTCACATGTGTATCCATTATGCTCGGATATATTTTCCCAAAAACGAATATGACTCCTTTTTTGATGTATATAAGTTTAATTGGATTTTTTTTGCCGAACCACAAGATATTGAAATTTAGATTCGAGGAATCAACTTCGAAGCCATTCTCTCCATAATTCAATTTCAGCACAAAATATGGGTTGGCTTGTTTGATTATTTGCGCAAACTCCTCAGTCTCTTTGTCAACCCATCCGGATGTATCTCTTTCAGTAAGTGCCAATCCATGCTCCTTGCAAAACTTTTCATGTTGCTTGCTCTCGTTGTAATGAAAGTTCTGTCGCTGGATTCTGTAATTTTCGACAAGCACTTTGAGATACTCGTCTTTATCCAGTAATGAGTACTGTTTCTCGATATCAGCTGCCAAATTCTGAGCTGATAGCGAGAGGCTGATTGACAGCAGCAATGTTGTAAGTAGTAGTGTTCTCATTTTTGCGGACGTATTTTATTTGTTCTTGCATTCAATAGCAAATATTCGTTTAATTCATATTCTTTCATATCCGACAAGTCGAATACAAAAATCCCGTCATTCAACATATATAGCAATCCTGGAATCTGTGGACATGAAAGCAAGCAAAATGGATTCTTTTGAGTGGATTCTGCCGGGAGAAACTTTTATCTATTAATTATCTCCTCGTATGGCGGATACATGTGTATGTCCTTCATCTCGGGCGATGGCGGGTAAGGAATAATTGAATTCAGGAGTTTTATGTCATTACCCGATAAGTCGTATCTACACAAAACAATGTAATTATTACAAATGTTGCTCCATGAATTACTCCTCATGGTATCTGCACTGATAACGAACACCGAAAATGTATCTGATTTACAAATCTCACGTTTCTTGTACCAGTTCATAATCATTTGAGAGTCATGTGGGAGAAGACGCATGAAATTATAGCAAGTGTAGTCTATTTGTAGGGTAGTATCGAAGGTCTCGTAATGCTGGTAGTAATAATAATCTCGTAGCAACACGATATCTTCTTTTGAATGATTGACAAAATACGCAGTCCCTTCTTCAAAATAATCTTTCCCACAAGAAGAGAGTAAGATTGCCAATAAAATGCCCAAAGTAACTTTCATAGTCATTAGTTATTATAGAGAATATTCATATTTGCCATTTTATCTGTAGGTGGATAGCTAATGTCGTTTGACAATTCCTCAAGATCTTTCTTGCAAAGAATGTATCTGGCACTAAACAATCCGTTGTCCTTGATTTCAAACCAGGAACAATTGATGTAAATTTCTTTATTCAAGACAAAATATACTACTGTATCATTCATGGATATTTCGTCATACATTAGTAGTCCTGAATCAGTCTCTCCTGGTGCTACTACCATATCGTATTCGTAGTCGAAAAGACTATTGGGCAAGCAATATTCTTTAGGATTTTTAGCTGATATTACAATAATAGTGTCATTTGATAGATTTATGAAATCTATGGATTTTATATCTCCAAAATCCAGTGTTCCACACGATGCTAAAAATAATGTAAGTAAAAGTAATAATGTTTTCATGTTTTTTTAGTTGTTGTTATAAATACTTCTGTGTGTTTCTGCTGGCAAAGGTAGATAAAATATGGCGAACAAACAAAAAAATCCCTGACGAAATCGCTCCGTCAGGGATTGTACTATAATTGTTCAATTATGAAAAAGAGGTGTTCTTGATTATTTATCGAGCAACTCCACGCTGCGCTTAACGAACTTGGTGAGGTCCTCGCCGCGGAGCATGTTGTTGGCCAGGAGTGCGAGGTCGATGAGCTGCTTTACGAGCTTGTTGTCGGCTGCAAACTTCTCGAATACGGCCTTGCGCTTGCCATCAAGCTCGGAGATCTTCTTCTGAAGCTCCTCTTTCTTGTTCTTCTCCTCGGTAGAGATTTCCTCGTCCTTCTTGTCCTTGGTGAGGGTGTTGAGGGCCTCGAGGTCTTTCTTTACTGGAGCAACCTCGTCCTCAATGGCGTCGATCTCTGATGATGTATCAGACCAAGCCTTCTCTACGAGCGACTTAACAACTGGGTGGCTCTCGTTTACAACGAGTGTCAGGTTGTCAGGCAGGTTGTTGTAGAAGCTGGCCTCTGGACCGCCCATCTTGCCCATATCCTTCATACGGCGCATAAACTCGCTCTGGGTAATCATTACAGGCATTGCGTCCTCGCCGAGTGAGTCGAGCTCTATGGTGAAGTTCTTGTTGCCGCCCTTTGGTGTCTGCGACTGGAACATTGATGATATGTCGTTCTTCTCCTCGTCGTTGAACTTGGATGTAGGAGCGTCGGTCTTGCGGATAAGCTTGTCGAGAGTGTCGGAATCCACACGCATGAATCTGATGCCCTGGTTTTTCTGCTCGGCCTGGTTCACGAAGTGAGAGTCGAAGGCAGAGTCGAGTACCAATACGTCGTAGCCCTTGGCCTTGGCAGCCTCTATGAAAGAGTACTGCTCGTCCTTGTTGGAGGCGTAGAGGGCGATTATGGTGTTGTCCTTGTCGGTCTGGTTGTCCTTGATGATGTTCTTGTATTCCTCGAGTGTGAAGAACTTGCCGTCCACGTTCTTGTAGAGGAAGAAATCCTTGGCCGACTCGTAGAACTTCTCGTTGGTGAGCATTCCGTACTGGATGAAGAGCTTGAGGTCTTCCCACTTGCTCTCGAGCTCGTCGCGCTTGTTCTTGAAGATGTCGGTGAGCTTGGCTGCCACCTTCTTTGTGATGTGGTCGCTTATCTTCTTCACGTTGCTGTCGTTCTGGAGGTAGCTTCTCGATACGTTGAGCGGAATGTCTGGCGAATCCAAAACTCCGTGGAGCAGTGTAAGGAACTCAGGAACAATGCCCTCCACGCTGTCGGTAACGAATACCTGGTTGCAGTAGAGCTGAATCTTGTTTTTCTGAATCTCGAGATTTGTGCGGATTTTTGGGAAGTAGAGTACGCCAGTCAGGTTGAATGGGTAATCCACGTTGAGGTGGATGTTGAACAATGGATCCTCGAACGAGCCTGGGTAGAGCTTCTTGTAGAAAGCCTTGTAGTCCTCGTCCTTCAGCTCCGAAGGTTTCTTCATCCAGAGTGGGTCGCTGTCGTTTACGATCTTGTCCTTGCCGGTCTCCACGTACTTGTCGTCTTTCCACTCCTTCTCCTTGCCGAATCCTATTGGTACTGGCAGGAACATGCAGTATTTCTTGAGGAGCTCCTCAATCTTGCTGTCCTCGAGGTACTCGGCGCTGTCGCCGTCCACGTGGAGGATGATGTCGGTACCGCGGCCTTCCTTCTCGGTCTCCTCCATTGTGTATTCTGGAGAGCCGTCGCAGCTCCACTTTGCGGCCTTTGCGCCTTCCTTCCAGCTCTTTGTGATGATGTCGACCTTCTCCGACACCATGAATGCTGAATAGAAGCCGAGACCGAAGTGTCCGATAATGGCATCGATAGAATCCTTGTATTTCTCAAGGAAGTCGCCGGCAGATGAAAATGCAATCTGGTTGATATACTTGTCCACCTCCTCTGATGTCATACCGATACCGCGGTCAGAGATTGTGATAGTCTTTTCGTCCTTGTTTACGGCTACTCTTACAGTGAGGTCGCCGAGGTCTTCCTTGAGCTCACCCTTGCGAGCCAGGGCCTTCACCTTTGTGGTTGCGTCTACAGCGTTAGAGACCAACTCTCTTAAAAATATTTCCTGTTCAGAATAGAGGAACTTCTTGATTACCGGGAAAATGTTCTCACTGGTAACTCCAATTTTTCCTGTTGCCATAACTTTTGTATTTTTGATTTATTGATTTTTAATTTTTGATTTACCACAAAGGGATAATCAATGAGTGTGCCGAAGTTGTTTTCGTGTCGTTTTGTCAGTTTTTAGGTGACAGGTATGACAAGAGGAGTGAATATTTGGCAGAGGGACGAGGGGTGGATCAGTCCTTCAAACAACCGATTGGGACCACATATATTCCATCCTCAGGTCTTCGGTATGCGTATTGCCCCACAGCGGTAAGTACCATCATAAAAGACGGAGCCTTCATTTTTTCAGTGTCTATTTTGTCCAACAATTTACTGAGTGTTGCAACTCCTTTTTCTATATTCTCAAGTCGGAGGGCCAAGCGGT
>JAZUEG010000098.1:0-6961 GCA_045640025.1 Bacteroidales bacterium | reverse complement strand
TGTGCCGCCGATTACGAATGCAATGTGGTATGGAGGACAAGCCGCAGTGCCGAGGTGCTTCATCTCCTCTACGAGGAATGGAAGAAGTGTGCCCTCGTTTTGGATTGTGGCCTTGGTCATTGGGTAGAAATATGTCTTGTTGGCAGATCCACCGCCCTTGGCTACCATCACGAACTTGTACTCAGCACCCTCTACGGCCTCGATATCTATCTGGGCAGGAAGGTTGCACTTGGTATTCACCTCGTCGTACATATTGAGAGGCGCATTCTGAGAGTAGCGGAGATTGTCCTGAGTGTAGGTGTTGAAAACTGCAAGGCTGAGAGCCTCCTCGTCCTCGAAACCTGTCCAAACCTGCTGACCCTTCTCGCCGTGGATAATGGCTGTACCGGTATCCTGGCAGAATGGGAGAACGCCCTTGCTGGCGGTATCAGCGTTGCGGAGAAACTGGAGAGCCACATATTTGTCGTTCTCTGATGCCTCTGGGTCAGAGAGAATCTTTGCTACCTGGAGGTTGTGCTCGCGACGGAGCATAAACTCTACATCGTGGAAAGCCTGCTGAGCCAAAAGTGTGAGAGCCTCCTTAGAGACCTTTACGATCTCGTGACCCTCGAACTCGCTTACTGTAACACCTTCCTTGGTGAGCAAGCGGTATTCGGTGTTGTCGGCTCCTACCTGAAACATAGGAGCATATTTGAATTCAACTGCCATAATTTGTATCTATTGATTGTTTGTTTATGTTCTATCGGCAAAGGTAAAAAGAAATTTTGGAAAAACGGTTTGGAAATTGGGATTTTTTTTGGATTACAATTCCACCACCTTATATTTGAAAATCTCCTTCTCCTCCGCCTCTTCCACGAAGTTGATGCCGACAATCTTTACCGGGCGATTGTCGTCGGCGAACTCTCCAGCGTAGTCTTTTTTCTTGGCCTGAGAGAGGGCTGTGCCAACCGATTTCTCGTACTTCAGCTCCAGAATGTAGATAGTATTAGGCATCTTGAGGATGATATCAGGCTTGCCCTCATACTGCTCCTTCTCGGCAAAGACATCAGCTCCAAACGACACAAGAGCTGTATAAAGAAGTCCGTGATAATGCTTCTCGTTCTTCTCCGAGTTGTCGAGCGAGAAGGGGAATCCCTTCAGGAACGCCTTGAAACTTAAAAGGAAACGGTCGAGGTCGTCGCTCTCCCAGAAAGCGTCATAACTATTGGAGAAATTGGTGAGTTTGGGAGGATTATTGGTCTTGTATTGCATTAGCTGATCAGCAAAGGCTACACGAACCTCCTTGTTGGGGTACGAAAGAACGTAGCTGTCCACCCTTGGTTTATAGTCCTTAATAGTAAGATACCCAGACTGGAAGAGCAAAGGAATCGGGTCATCAACACTCTCGATAGGCACCGAGAATCTTGTCTTTTTAACAACGCTATTCTCCAACTCCTCAAAATTCAGATCCAACTTATCAACCAGTTTTATCAACGCCGACGGACTTGCAGAATCGAACCAGAAGGAGTTGAGGGTTCTTGTGTTGAAAGAATTGAGAATGCTGAAAGGATTGAAAACATCACAGGTCATTTGGGGAGAAAAATGATATCCGTCGTAATTCTCCCTAAGTTTCTCGTACGCTGATTCCAAATCCAAGCCATACTCATCAGCTATCCGCTGAACATATTCAGGGAAATCCCTGCGCATTTCCTCCTTGGTGAATCCGCATACTCCCTCGTAATCTGGGTAAAGACTGATATCCACAAGATTGTTGAGCGCCGAGAATATCGACAACTGCGAAAATTTAGAGATTCCTGTTATAAAAAGGAATTTAATACACGAGTCAAGTTTTTTCAGTGGAGAGAAAAAATCATTGAGTTCGTTCCTTATTTCAGCGAAAAGTTCCTTGCTATCAACGGCATACATAAGAGCGGCATCGTACTCGTCAAGCAAAACAACCACACGATTGCCAGTCTTACGGTAGGCTGTCTTGATAATTGAACTCAACCGGTCCGAGACCTCACGTGACGCATCCACTGGAATATCGTAAATCTCCTCATAATCCTTGAGAAGCTCTCCCAATGATTTTCTGAGACGCTCCGCACTATCCTTGCGGAGCGAGAGATCCAGATGAATCACCGGATACCTCTTCCAGTCCTTCTCCAGATCCATAATCGCCAATCCCTGAAACATATTCTTCCTGCCCTCAAAATACATCTTAAAGGTATCGCACAGCAACGACTTTCCGAAACGCCTCGGCCTCGAGAGAAAAACATAACGAAATGAGTGAGTAAGATCATAAACATATTTTGTCTTATCGACATATAGCTGATCTTCCTCTCGAATTATACCGAATGTCTGTGTTCCTAATGGCAACTGTTTCATTTTGATTTTCGATTTTTTGTTTGCTACAAAGATAATCATTTCCGAGAATTTGCCAAAAAATTAATTTTTATGATTATTATTTTGTTACTAACCATAATTTTGTAATTTTGGCCGATCAAAATACCCAATAAATGAAGAACATAGTATATACCCTAATGGCCGCGCTGATGCTGCTGGTATCAGCCTGCGGCGAGTCTGGTCCCAAGACTATAAAAGTAAAGACAGCCAGGGAGTTCATAGAGGCCCTCGGCTCCAACAGAACCATAATCATAGAGGACGACCTCAATGATCTAACATCGGCATTGCAGAGCCTCGTGGATGCCGGCAAGATAGAGCAGGTAGGTGTGGTAACCGATGCCGTAGCGGCCGCCGGTAAGCCAACCATCACAGCCACCGACGCTTACGACGGTCCGTCGCTCAATGTAATATCTGTGGAGAACCTCACAATAGAGGGCGGTGACGTGGATGGCCTGATGTCGTTTATAGTGTCGCCCAGCTACGCCAACTGCATCGGATTCTATCACTGCAAGAATATCACCATCAAGCGTATGTATATGGGTCATGCGGTTCAGGACGGTTGCTCGGGCGATGTGCTCCATTTCGAGAACTGCTCCAACATCAACCTGGAGCGCGCTCACCTTTTCGGCTGCGGCGTTATAGGTATCTACACCGACAATTGCGCCGATATCAATGTATTGCACTCAGCGATTTTCGATTGCTCCGACCGCGCCGTGGAGATGCATAATACATCTAACGTAACCTTCAATAACACATCGTTCACCGATATCCACAACGATTCGCCATGCTATTTCGATGCCTCTAACAAGAACATAAAGTTCATCGGCTGCGAGTTCGACCAACCCGACAACTGGTATGAGGGCAACATTAAAACATCCGACATCACCATGACTGACTGCACCCTCTTCCAGGCCGACGGCGATGGTGTTGGTGACGAATACAACGAGGACGAGCAGTTTGAGGACGACGAGGAAGGTATCGGAGAGCTTCAGGGCTTATACTTTGAGCCTATCAATGGCAGCGCCTCAGACCTCTCTATCAGCATCAGAACCGGCAAGGAGTTGCTCCAGAATCTCGGCAACAACCGCACCCTCGTAATCGAGAACGATATCCTTGATCTTACCGAGGCCATCAAGGAGCTATACGAGAAAGGCGAGATTGCCATTGCCCCTGGATATGGCGACGAGCACGATCTTCCCGAAGGAATATCCTTCACCGATGAATACGACGGCCCATCTCTCTGGCTCAGCCATATCCAGAACCTCAAGATAGAGGGCAAGAAAAAGGACACCCACATTCAGGCAGCGCCATCATACGCCAATGTGTTTGGCCTTGAAGGCTGCAAGAACATCACATTCGAGAATCTGAAACTTGGTCACAAGGAACAGGGACACTGCATTGGCGACGTGCTTCATCTCGAGGGCTGTCAGGATATCGTGGCAAACAACTGCAAGCTCTATGGATGTGGCGTAATCGGTCTTTCGGCCAACTATTGTCTTGGAGTGAAGGTTAGGGACAGCGAAATCTACGAATGCAGCCAGAGCGGAGTAGATCTCACAGACGTAAGGGACTGCAACTTCAGCAAGTGCAAATTCTATCAGCTTCCATATCTTGGCTCATTCATCCGCTGCATAGCAAGTTTCGACAACTGCGATATCACGGTGGAGGTTTGGGACGATTACTTCGACGGCCGCTATGTAATCAACAACGGCTGCAAGATTCAGTACGACAGAGAGTCTGAGTACTAACAGGTTACCCTGATCTCGATATCACCAATCCGGAAAATGTCGCCCGACATCAGCTCGGCGCCATTTTCCGGAATTTTTTTGCCATTTATCAGAGTATCCATCTCGGGATACCTCCAGTAATACTTAGGATTTCCAGCTCTGATATTCACGCACCTTCCCATACAGCAGCTGCAAGGAACAATCTTGCTTGACCTCAACCCTTTTGGGCATTCGGTCCTTATCTGTCCGTTTCTGATGATCCATTTGTCATCAGCATATTGTATCTGACACTGAAACTCGCTTATCCCGTCGTCATCGATAGCCACAGAATTAAAAACCTCCTCGCATCTCTTGCCGATAGTGATAATCTTGTCGGCCAGGGAGAAGGTGTACTGGGAGCTTGGGGTTGTGAGGGTGATGCTATTCATAGTTTTTTTCGATTTATGGTTTGGGACAAAGATAGGGAGATTTGGGCGGAAAAGCAAAAAATTGTCTACCATTGTGTAGAGGATTCTCAATCCTCATAAATCCAACATTATCAACGGCATACCCTTCGTGCCGTTTTCCGATAAATTTGGGATGTCCTTGTTAGTGAACACTGGACAGGGATTTTTGAATTGTTGGTTTCTTTTCAATATGTCAGAAATGTGGATTTCGCTTCCGAAAAGTTCCCCAGCCATTGTCTCGTGTTCATAACTTGAACTGTCTGCCGTAAGCAACAACTGCTTGGAATTAAAGACAGGACAAATGTGTTTATGCGCAGTGTCAAGCAATTTGGCAAACCATTCGTCCATATCCTTTTCAAATAATCCCCAATATCTGATATAATCCAATTGGGAATAATAATCAATAGCTCCTCTGACGAAAACATTTCTGCCATATACGCTATACTCAAACTTTGAATCACCACATTTATATACTAAATCCAATTGATTGCCATTCAGGGATTTGTCGAGATCTGATTCGTTGCAGAATGGATTTCTTTTGTATCTAAAGGTGAAATTCCAACCCTCCACGAATTTGTATGTCCGAAAAACCTTACGATGATTCTTCCTTTGGGATAATTTGCATTTAGCATACGAATCTCTGGTTTTTGACATATTGGAACAATGAACCTCAGCACCAATCCTTTTCGAGAACTCCCTCAAAAAGTCATTGACGCTGGTGATTGGCAGGTTGTGATCTGCAAAGTAAAAGATGTCTATTCCCATAGTTTTGTTTGTTGTTTCAGCTTAAATGTTCGTTGCGAAAGTAATATGAAATTTCGTATTACGCAAACTTTTAATTGTAAAACAATGGTTGCAATATTTTGGAAATCATCAAAATTAACCATTAAAGGAAAAATAATTATATTTTTGCTGTATGCCATATTGCATTATAAAAAAATAATTGATATATTTGTCTCAATGACTTATGAACAACAGCGATAAGTCATTGTTGTAGCACTATTTTATTATAAATAATTGATATACAATGAAATTACAATATATACGTTTAAAAAACTTCCGCTGTTTTGAGGATACAGGAAGGATTGAACTCAAGCCTTTGACTATTATGGTTGGCGCCAATAGTACAGGAAAGAGTTCAATATTGAAGTTTTTCCCTTTACTGAAACAATCTGTAAAAGCAACGGCAATGGTGAATGGAGTAGTGAAATGGATGGACCCAGATGATCCCAATGCTGTTGACTTTGGTGATTATGAGAACACCGTTTCAAATAAAGATAAAACCAAATCTATCGATTTAGAATTGGGTTTTTCTTCTGACAAGAACGATACATTTACCATATCTGAATCAATTTGCTTTGATGAGAAATGTGGTGAAAGGATAGAATATTTTTCTCTTCATAATAGAACTGAGAACAATAACTTTGTTCTGTCAACGGACATTGAAAGGTCGAACAACAATGAATTGAAGAATATAGTAAGATCTAATGAAGATCACTATAATTTATCAAAGTTAAGACAATTCAAAAATGCTAATTTTGAAATTGACGGAAAGGGTGAAGAAGTAAACTTGGTTCCAAAACTTCGTTTTATGGGAAAGGACTTCCTTATTTCTGCCAAAGAACACCCTTCTCTCTATGAAGAAATGCACGAACTCTATTTGAATTCTCAAAAGGAGTTTGAAAATCTAAAAAAGAATATTTTTTATATTCAACCTCTGAGAATGGATGTAAAGAGAAATTATGCTCTGAGCAACAACTTGAGTTCAGAAGAGATTTTCTCTGATGCTTCCAATATAGCTTATTATTTGAATAAGTTGAACCAAGAGGAGAAGAGTGCGCTTAACGAGTGGTTGAAAGAAAATGGATTTGAATTGGAAATAGATTTTAGCAAATTTGAATCCGCTTCTGTTTATGGCCAATTGGAGGTTTTTGTAAAAACTAATAATATGGCAGAGTCCAGAAATATCGTTGATTTGGGTTTCGGTTTTTCTCAAATACTGCCAATTATGGTTCTGATATGGAATTCTGTTAGACGTGTTTCTGTTGATGGTTTTAGAGTAAGTGATTATTCCAAAATCATTGTTATTGAACAACCTGAGGTTCATCTTCATCCAAAGTTCATTGGTAAGTTCGCGACAATTATTAGCAAAACTATATCATATTGCAAGGAAAAGGATATAGCAATAAACTTCATTGTTGAAACGCATTCTGATTCATTCTTAAATATGGTAGGTGATATAATATATAAGAATCACAAATTGAATAATGTCAATTTTGATTCGTCTGATGTCAATTTATTGATATTTAATCAAAACAATGACGGGAAATCAGAAATTACTCCTATCAAATTTGAGGAAGATGGAACACCTGAGGACTGG
The DNA here is from genome assembly GCA_045640025.1 of Bacteroidales bacterium. Taxonomy (GTDB): domain Bacteria; phylum Bacteroidota; class Bacteroidia; order Bacteroidales; family UBA3824; genus UBA3824. Next base: position 26 of record JAZUEG010000098.1, on the reverse strand, counting down.
CCAGTAGATTTCTTTGATGTTGAATA